>CAZEKN010000309.1:0-1242 GCA_964512755.1 uncultured Desulfatibacillum sp.
GCCGATGCCGTTTTCGTCGCTCCAGACGATTTCGCCGAGGCGGGACACCAGCTTCTGCTTCTTCTTGAGGGGGATTGTCAGGGAGACCTTTTGGCCCTTGGAGGGTTTTTCATTGCATTGGACGAAGACGCCGCCGGGATTCACGTTCTGGATGACGCCGGGGATCTGGCGATGCCTGTTCCGAATCAGGGTCGGGACCGAGCAGGGCCGGCGCGGCTGCCGGCGCGAATCCTGGCGCTGCCCCGGTTTTCCGGGGCGCGCGACGCGCCCCAGGATCTCGACGCCGTAGGCATAGTCGTAAAATGAATTATCGAGGAATTTGCGCCATTTGATCACCGAACGATAGCATTCGTAGACGCCGGGTTCGGAGGCAAACGGCGAATCGGCGATTCCGACGTAGATTTCGGAACCGGGGATGAGGTAGAAATCCGACTCGAAATACAGCCCCTTCTTGCTGTAGTTGTGCATGCGCGCCGCATGCAGAACGCCGGCTTGGAACGGTTCGAGCGAGATCGGCGTCCGGTGTTCGATTCGCGCGCTGACACGTTTTTCAGGATTGTCCTTTTCCATTCCAGGGATCCGCCCGCCGCGACGCTTTCAGTTTTTCCGGAAACCGTACTTTTTCAGCAGGTCCTTGATGGCCTCTTCCAGCAGGTCGTTCTGGCGCTTCTCGAGTTGAGCCGCAAGAATTTTAATCTGCCGGATCAGATCCGCATCAAGGGTGGTGTTGTACATCTTGCGTTTGCCCATGCTGGAAAGTGTCTCCATTGCGATAGATTCCATGAATTCTCCGCGTTGAACTCCGATGAAATAACCCGGTTCACTCCGGGCAGTGGTAAGCGAGCGCCGCCGAACCGGACGGATAGTCGGCCAGAAAGACCACATGGGTGGCGTTCAGCATCTCGGCTTTTCTCAAAACCATGTCCCGTCCATCGTAGGTGAATTTAGGATGGATTTGGAAGGACCCCATATCCGAGTTTTCCGAAAGAGTGGCGATATAGGTGCAGTGGCGCACCATGATTTCCTCGGCCACCGCCACCGAATAAGGCCCGTTGGCGGCGCAACCGGTAATTGCGGCCGCGGCCAACGCCAGCGTTATCCCAGACAGAATCGCTCTCATTTCACCTCGCGTTCAGGACCAAAGACCGCAACCCGGAGCGGATTCAGGCACTCTCCCAAACGGCCTTTGTGTCGATTTCTATATTGATTTTACAATAGTTCAGGATGGTTGTCAAAAATGCG
>CAZEKN010000309.1:1342-3278 GCA_964512755.1 uncultured Desulfatibacillum sp.
AGAGGGCCAGCGGCTTCGTGAAAGTTTTATTTCGGGGCTGTCCGGACACGTATGAAGCGGGCTTGCTGCCGGTCGCTGGGTCGTTGAAGGCATGGCGGCGACGCCTTGCGGCGAAAACCCCGCCCAGCCTGCATCGAAAGATTCCGGAAATGAGCGTATTGAACGGGCGGTCTGGCGGTGTAGGAAGAACGCTGAGGGGCTGGGTCACTTCAGCTGGCGCAGAAAGTCGCCGACGACCTGATGGACCTTCTCCGAATCTTCGCCGAGCAGGATGCCGTGGCGGTTCATGCTGAAGAGAACGTATTTCTTGTCCCGGGATCCGATCTTTTTGAAAATCTTTTCCGATCCCCGCGGGTCCACCACCGGGTCGTTGCTGGCTTGAACCACCAGGGCGGGAATCTCGATGCCGCCCAGCCGCGGATCGAGATCGTCCATCAAGCGTTCGATCTCCCTCACCCCGGAGACCGGATTGCGCGTATAGTTGATATGCGGGTTCTCCGGCCGGTTCTCGACGAACTCCATCTTGGCGCCCGTCCGGCTGGCTCGGTCCATCAACCGGTTCCACATGTCCACCGCCGGTGCGAACCGCGCGTTGAAATCCCTCAGCCGCATCGGGGCCGATACGGCGAAAACGCCGGCCAGGGCTTCGACCCGGGCCGCCAGATGCAGGGCGAGTCCCGCTCCGGTGGAGAACCCGCCCGCCACCACGTTCCGGCAGATGCTGGCCATGATGGCATAGCCCCGGTCAACCGACTGCAGCCAGTCCTGGTAGCTGCGCTGCGCCAGGTCCTGGGGCGAGGTCCCGTGTCCCCGCAGGCGCGGCGCATACACCCAGGCCCCCAGACGCCCCAGGAATGCGGCCAGCTCCCTGACTTCGAGCGGTGCGGCCATGTACCCGTGGCACAGGACGACCCCCAGCCGGTCCGAGCGCCCCTCCACGAGAAACGGCATGCCGACCTCCATCGCCTTGGATTCGCCCTCGACGTGGTGTTGCCGGTAGTCCGCCCGGAACTCCTCCACGGCGTCACGCACAAGACGGTCGCGCACCTGCCGCCGGATCCAGAAGGCCGGCAAGACCGCACAGCGGCGCGCGGCGCGCTGAAACGGCCGCAGCGGCTCGACCGCGTTGGCCATCACGTCGATCGGGTTTTCGATGCGCGCCCGGTGGAACCGGTAGGCCGAAGCAAAGGATTTGCGGTCGCGACGGTAGTGCCCGTCCTGCTTTTTCAGGTTGCCCTTTTCGACGGCCAGCCCGATGAAGTCCTTCACGATCCCCAGGCGGTCGTCGACCAGCAGATGGGTCTGGTCGTCCGCCAGGGCCGCTTGAAGGTGAAGCTCCGGCCGCCGCTGCAGCTCCGCCGCCAGCAGATAGGCGCGCCGGCAGAGGTCGTGTGGATCGATGCGCGCATACGGACTCCGGCGGAGCAGCGTGGCGAACAGATGGTCGTGGTTGATCGTAGTCATGCCGTAGATGGCGGCCATGTAACGCTGCATCAGCGCCACGGCTTCGCGCCGGAGGATCCGGCGGGATGCGATGGGGTCGTCGAAATCCAGCCTCTCCGACAAGCAGATGTCCCTGGCGACGGCCACCCGCTTGAGGCTTTCGGCGGCGGCCAGCGGCCGGCCGAAGCGGATGTCGATATCCACCCCCGAGAGCAGCATCGACCCCTCGGTCATGAGCTCTTCGACCAGCCGTTCGGGGATCTCGTCCACCAGGCGCCGGGCGAGGTCGCTCAGGATGTTTTCGCGGGCTCGGACCGGGTAATAAGTGATGTTGACCGGAACGATGAAGGTGGAACGGTCCAGCACCCGCTCGAGCGAATCCAGGTTGAAAAGGCCCATCAGCCGGTCGCATTCAAGGGGTGCCGAGCGCGACAGGCAGCGCAGCCGCTCGCGGTAGAATTCCGCGCGGATGGCGAGCGTGGCCGCCCCGGTA
>CAZEKN010000310.1:0-3267 GCA_964512755.1 uncultured Desulfatibacillum sp.
GCGGGTGGTGGCAGACATCCCCGACTTCAACCGGGAATTGGTCAAGGCATTAGTCGAGCAGTAAAGACTGACGTTTCATCGTCCCGGGAATTGGAATCCCCAATAGATCGAGGATGGTCGGCGCGATCTGCAAATGCGAAACGACCTCGCCTGTGTCGCCCCTGCCTTTGGCGTCCGGCTTGACGATAAATAACGGCACATCGCGTTGGTCTGACGTGGTCCCGCCATGATCTCCATCCGCATTGATACCGTGATCCCCTGTAACCAAAATCGTGTATCCCCGTTCGCGCCATTCCATGATGAGTGGCGCGAGTTTCTTATCCTGATAAATGGCGTGGCTGCGATACTCCTTTGTGTCCGCGCCGAAGGTCTCGCCGTAATAATCCATGCCCATCGGGTGCAGCAACAGATAATCGGGTGAAAACCTGCGGACGAGATGTGCGGCAGTGAAAATGAGTTCAATATCGGGATATTCGTCTTCGGTATAAAAGCGTCCATGTTGAATGGGCAGGGATTCATCATCCACCTCCCTGTCGTCAATGGGGTCATACGGCGCATGGTTGTACAACTCCGAAACCCAGGAATATGCCGCGGCTGCCGTGACCCTGCCCGCATCCCTGGCCAGTTGAAAGATATTTGGCTTGTTCGAGAGACGGACAATGATATTGGCGACAATGCCATGTTCACTGGATGGCAACCCTGTGTGGATGGTCTCGTACATCGGGCGGGACAGGCTCGGCAGTTCACCAATGATTTTGTAAAAGCTTGCCTGTTTTGTTTCCACGAGATGACCTAGAAATCCCATGTTGGCTTTTGCCACATCGTACCGCAGGGCATCGGAGAGGACGAGGATGACTTTGTTCATGAAATCCCTTTCTTAAAAGTCGTAGGTCACGTTTGAAACGTGACCTACGACGCACAGGCTGAAAAACATGGGGTGCTAATCGTCCAAAACCAGCACTGCTTCCTTCGAGCAGGTGACCTGGTCCTTGTCCCCGATCTTGGGCAGTTCAAGGAACGGGTTGTTGAAGGTGTCCATGTTGAACTTGGTGCCGCCAATCTTCACCTGAATACGAACCACCGAACCGAGGAAGGTGATATTTTCGATTGTGCAGTCCAAAACATTGTCCTTCTTCTGCTCAGCTGCAAAGCTGAATCGCTCGGGGCGGACAGAAAACTTGACAGCGTCACCTTTCTTCCTGTCAGGTAAATTGGCAGATACAAGCTGCACGCCGTCCATCTTGAGGATGCCTTTTTCCGGATCCACCACTTCAGCAGATGCGGTGTTCAGCGTCCCAACGAAATTGGCAACAAAAGCCGTCTGCGGGAAGTTGTAGACTTCGAAGGGTGTGCCCACCTGCTCGATCTTGCCTTGATACATGACCACAATGCGGTCGGAAATGGACAGAGCCTCTTCCTGGTCATGGGTGACATAGATAGCTGTGGTTCCCAATTTTTGTTGAATGGAACGAATCTCCGAGCGCAGGGATACGCGGATCTTTGCGTCCAACGCGGAAAGCGGTTCGTCAAGGAGCAGCACATCAGGGCGCAGCGCCAAAGCGCGTCCCAATGCAACACGCTGTTGTTGTCCGCCTGAAAGCTGGTAGGGATAGCGGTGGGCATATTCGGGCATATTAATCAACGCCAGCATTTCATCCACGCGCTGGTTGATTTCCTCCGGCGGCTTCTTCATCACTTTAAGCCCAAAACCGATATTACCCGCAACAGTCATGTTTGGGAAAAGCGCATAGGACTGAAACACCATCCCGACATCGCGCTTGTTGGCAGGCATTTCAGTAATATCGTTGCCATCCATGACAATTCTCCCGCCGCTGGGTATCTCGAAGCCTGCCACCATGCGCAGCGTCGTTGTTTTTCCGCACCCGCTGGGTCCGAGAAAAGATACCAATTCCCCTTTTTCGATTTGAAGATTAAAACTGTTGACCGCTTCGGTAGCGCCAAATTTCTTGCTAACGTTGTTGATTTCTAGAAATGTCATGATTTCCTCACAGTTAGTGGGCGGCAGAAACTTCTTGCACTGTGCCGCGTCCAATCCATTGCATAAGCCCGATGGAACCCCAGGTCAACATGAAGCTGACCACGGAAAGAGCCTGAGGGGTGTAGGCGCGCATCGCGCCAATTTCCTCCATGTACGGACCAAAGGCGGGCCAGTATAACAGGGACGCAAAAGTGAATTCACCCATCACAATGGCAAAAGTCAGGAACACACCGCTCAGGATGGCTGTCCTCAGGTTCGGGAAGATAATCCGGGTGATGATGGTGCCCCAGCCCGCGCCCAGACTCAAGGCGGCTTCGGTCAGGGTACGAACATCGATGGCTCGCAATCCAGTATCCACTGCGCGGAACATATATGGCAGGGACAATACCACGTAGCCAGCAAGCAAGAGTACAGGCGTGCCTGTCATCACCAAAATGGGCATCCCAAACACTTTCAGTCCGCCTCCATACAGACGGCTCATACCGAAGACAAGCACAACGGCAGGCACCACAAAAGGCATCAGCGTCACGAATTCCACAAAGGGGCGGACTCTTTTCATCCGCCAATGTACCCAATAGGCAGTGGGCACCACCAGGAGCAGACTAATGAATATGGTCAGAAGCGCCCACAGGAATGAGTATCCAAAGTTGAGGTAGAACTTGGGGTCGGCAAAAGCCTGTCGGTAGGCTTCAAAGGTATAGCGGTCCTTGATCATCCGCAGGCTGAACTCAAAGGTCGACAGAAGCGGGAGGAAGAAATAAACAAGGCCAATGATCAAAATGATCCAGGCCCAGATGTTTTTAGTTTTCATCGCAACCACCTCGCGGCTCGTCTCTGGAGGGTAATGTAGCCAACCATACTGATTGCCATAATAAACACCATCCCCAATGCCAGGGCATTGCCCAATCCGGGGTTGAAGAGCACATCGCCCTGCATCTGGGCGCCGATCAGGATAGGCACCAGGTTAATGAAACTGCCGGAAAAAGCATAAGCTGTGGCGTAGGCGCCAAAAGCATTGCCAAACAAAAGAATGGTTGTGCCAAGCAGGGAGGGCAGAAGGATCGGAAAGGCAATATACCGCCAGTAATGCCAGCTTGTGCCGCCCAGGTTGGCGCACGCCTCTTTCCATTCGCGGTGCAACCCGTCCAGGGCTGGCGCCATGATCAGCACCATGAGCGGGAACTGGAAATACATGTAAACGATGCTCAACCCGGTAATGGTGTAGAGGGTAAAGCCCTGTTCCTGGAGATTAATGCCCGTAGTGCTTT
>CAZEKN010000311.1:0-3262 GCA_964512755.1 uncultured Desulfatibacillum sp.
GGTGATCCGTGCAGCGGTGTCCGGGACGTGTTTCACACACACATAAATGCGCATTTAGGAAATCCTTCCTAGTTTGTTTATTACTCCGGCAATAAAATAGGCCTACCTCCAGCTGGCGTCCGGCGGGGCGGGGTCTCGGTCGCAGCGCGCCGCCACCATCCATTCAACAAACCTGCGGACGGCAGCAAGCCCGTTTCATGTTTATCCGGACAGCCCCGGAGGGCCGATGCCCACGCAGCCGTTAGCCGTCTCTGCCCATGCGCGGTTCCTATAGACGGCTTGGGGGCGTGGCAGGGTCGCATGAAAAATTGGTTGCGGCGCGCTGCGACCGAGACCCCGCCCCGCCGATGAGCGGTATGACCGCATTAAACATATTTTATTGCCGGAGTAATATCGCCGAACGTAGTGAGTTTTCACGCCCGAGTCAAAATACAAATTTTCGTTCTATATAACCTCAGGTTATGCTATGCCGTAGCGTCAGCACCGTTTCTTACTCCGGCTGTAAAATATGGCAAATTTGGCTATGTCGCTCATCGCCGGACATCGGCTCTAAGTTGCTCCGATTCACTTGCCGGAGCAATAAAACCAGACGATGAATCTCAACCAGTTAAAAATCTTCTTCCTCGTCATCCGGCGCGGAAGCCTGACGGCTGCTGCCGCCGAGCTCAACATCACCCAACCGGCCGTCACCAAGGCGATCCAGCGCCTCCAGGAACATTACGACGTGAGGTTGATCGAACGTGCCGGCAAGAAATGGATATTGACGGCTGCCGGCCGGGCGCTTTATCAAATTTCCGGCCGCATCTTCCAGCTGGAGCACCAGGCCGAGGACTGCATCCGCGGATTCCGGGAGCAGGGCGAACGGCGTTTGCGGATTCATGCCAGCGAGACCTTCGGCGGCTACTACCTGCCGGAATTGATCAACCGCTACCAGCGCCGGAACCCGGGCGTCACGGTATCCGTGGACATCCTGCCGAACGAACGGGTCGTGGAGCATACGGCCGCGATGGACAACGATGTCGGTTTCATCTCCGACCCCATCCGGCACCGGAACCTGGCGCTGCGCGAGGTGCTGCGCGAACAGCTCGTTCTGATTGCTGCACCCGGGCACCCGCTGACGCAGCGCCGAACCGTCCGGCCGAAGGATCTCGACGGGCAGCCCATCATCATGCACGAGCCGGGATCGGCGCTGCAGAAGGCTATGGATGACCTGCTCGGCCGCCGGCGATCCAATCTGTCGCATCACCTGGAGTTCTCCAACAACGAGGCGATCAAGCGCGCGGTTGCGGCCGGGACCGGCATTGCCTTGATCTCCGAAAAGGTGGCTGCCGACGAAATCCGGGAGGGCAAGCTGGCGGTGCTGCGCTGGTCGCGTTCACCGATGGTACGCTCGTTTTACATGCTGAACCACCGCAGCAAATCGATGACCCAGCCAATGAAACGCCTGATGGAGCTGGTGGCCGCCTGGGCCGCGGAAGGATAATACCGGATGAACCTCAACCAGTTGAAGATTTTCTACTTCGCCGTCAAGTCCGGCAACTTGAGCGCGGCCGCCGAAGAGCTTTTCATCACCCAGCCGGCGGTTACCAAGGGCATTCAGCGCCTCCAGGAGTTCTACGAGCTGAAGTTCATCGACTATGTGGGCAAGAAGCTCGTGCTGACCGACGCCGGCGAAGTGCTGTTCAAAATCGCCGAGAAGATCTTCGACATGGAGACCCACGCCGAGGAGAGCATCCGCGATTTCCAGCAGCGCAAACGCGGCCACATCCGCATTCTGTCGAGCGAGAGCTTCGGGGACTATTATCTGCCGGAGGTGATCATCCCTTTCTGCAAGGCTTTTCCGCTGGTACGGGTGTCCATGAACATCCTGCCGACGGAGCTGGTCGTTGACAATACCGCCAGCCTGAAATGCGACATCGGCTTCATCTCCTATCCGGTGGAACACGAGAAGCTGGTGGTCCGGGAAATCCTGGAGGACGAGCTGATCATCATCACCCCCCGGCGCCACCCGCTGGCGGGCCGGCACATGCTTCGCGCGCACGATCTCGAGGGGCAGCCCCTGATCATGCACGAGGAGCAATCCGCCCCCCGCCGGGCCATCGACGACTTCGTCCAGCGCCACGGCATTTCAGTCCGGATCCCCATGGAGCTCTCCAGCAACCGGGCCATCAAGCGCGCCGTCGAGCACGGCATCGGCATCGCCCTGATCTCGAGCAAAGTCGCCAAGGAAGAAATCGAGCAAAAACGGCTCGTGGCGCTGTCCCTCGGCGATCCCGCCATGAAACGCAAGTTCTTCCTCGTGCATCACCGCGACAAATACATCTCCGAATCCTTGCAGCGGTTGATGGACATGGTTTTCAAGTGGGCCTCCGAGATCCACTGACCAACGGTGCCTCAGGCCGTGATCCGGCGTTGCGCGGCTCTTGGAAATGCTCACATATCCTGGTGATATGCTGCGCGTTCCAAATCGCCGCGCGCCTTGGCTGACAGCCTGAGGCGCCGTTGCTCAACGCAGCTGGAACCAGGTGCGCTGCAGGGCCAGAATGGTCAGGGCATCGGTAATCTCACCGGCGACGATCATGTCCATCAGGCGATCGAGCGGATAGATCTGCGTGCGGATGATCTCGTCCGGATCGAGTCGCGGTCGCGCCAACGTCAACCCACAGGCGATGAACAGATGGATGACTTCGTCGGAGTAGGCCGGCAGGATGTGAGCCCGGCCAAGGTCGATGAACTCGGCGGCCATATAACCGGTCTCCTCCTCGAGCTCGCGGCCGGCGCAGGCCCGGGGCGACTCCCCCGGCTCAAGGGTTCCCGCCGGGATCTCCAGCAGGGTTTCGCGGACGCAGGGGCGGTATTGATGTTCCATGAGGACGTGGCGGTCGTCGATGAGCGGCACGACCCCCACCGAGCCGGGGTGGCGCACCATGGCCATCTCGACCCGGCGGCCGTTCGGCAGGGTGATATCTTCGGTCACGAATGCGAAATGCCGGCTGCGGAAGATTTCCGTGCGGCGATGGGTATGAGCCGTTGGCAACCGGCCGGTATCGGAATCCATGGCGACCCAACACCTCCTTCCGTCAGGCTTGCAGCAGTCTGAGACCGAAGAGTTCATCGAGCCGGGTGATCACCGGGGCATCGGTCTTCACCTCAGGCCAGGTGCGCTTCACCCGCGCATGCCGGATCCATACCGCGTGCAGGCCGGCATCCCGCGACCCGCAGACATCGTTGCGCCAGTCATCGCCGACATAGACGGCATGGG
>CAZEKN010000312.1:0-3250 GCA_964512755.1 uncultured Desulfatibacillum sp.
CGTCCAGGGCGGGTATTCCGATTCGGTGTGGGTGCGGGCGCCGGCCAGTGCCGCGGTCGCCCGAACCTGGTCGGACATGGCGTCCAAGCCGACGTCGGCCAGGCTGCGCTGGCTGGTGGCGATTTCAAGCCGGCGGTCGACCGTAGCGACCATGGCCAGGTTGTTCGAGGTCAGCACCAGATCGGTGAAATCCGCCGCCATCTGGGCGACGCCGTGCGGCAGGGCCAGCAGGAGGTTGAGCGTGAGCGCCGCGTCCGCGGATGTCATGGCGGCGGAGGCGGACGCCGGCCGGTCGGCCAGGCGGAACTCCAGCGAGGGTTCGGATGGGAACTCGCCGCGGAACCGTTCGGCGCACGCCGCCGTCTGGCGGCGGAAGGACTCGACCGCATCCGGCCGGCATGCGACCACGGCCCGGGCATCCCGGGCGATGGCGTTGCGCCGGCTGCCGCCGGAGACGGCGGCCAGCTGCAGGTCGCCGGCCTGCATCAGTGCGCGCAGGGTGCGTGCCAGCAGCTTGTTGGCGTTGGCCCGCGGCCGGTGGATGTCGATTCCCGAATGGCCGCCGCACAGGCCGCCGACGGTCAGCTGCATCCAGCGCCAGTCTTCCGACACCGGCGTGAACCGGAGCTCGCGGTGGATCTGGACATCCCGGCCGCCGGCACAGCCGACCGTGAAGACGCCCTCGGTCTCGGAATCCAGATTGATCAGGAGCCGGCCCTCGAGCCAGCCGGGGGCCAGGTTTTTGGCGCCGGTCAGCCCGGTTTCTTCGTCGACCGTGAAGAGCAGCTCGATCGCCGGCCGGCGCAGCTCCGGATCTTCGGCGATCGCCGCCCCCAGCGCCAGCGCCACCCCGTTGTCGGCGCCCAAGGTGGTTCCATCCGCACGGATCCAGTCCCCGTCCCGGGTGACCCGGATGGGGTCGCGGGCAAAGTCATGCGCCGATTCCGGCGTTTTTTCGCAGACCATGTCGAGATGGCCCTGAATGACGACGACCGGCGCGCGCTCGCAGCCCGGCGATGCCGGAACGCGCATGAGCAGGTTGCCCGCCGGGTCGCGCCGGGACGGCCAGCCGTGGTTCTCGGCCCAGCCTTCAAACCATCGGGTGACGGCTTCCTCGTTCTTGGAGCAACGCGGAATCCGGCTGATTTGCTCGAAACGCTCCAGGACGTGCTGGATAAACGCCTTCATCATCGATCCTTTCGGGATGTGGGCCGCGGCCTGAGGCCAGGCGGCCATCCGGCGGCGTTGACTTTTCAGGACGGTTTGTCATAATACCCCACCAATCACAAGAATTATCGGCGCCATCCTCCACACGTCCGGCCGGCCGATGGCCGGTGCCGGCAGCGTCAGCCCAACGTTCGTTCTCGTCCGAGGTGATCCATGTCCGCGTTCGATCTGACCGAATTCTTCAAACTGTCATCGGTGCTCAACTACAATTTGAGCGCGGCGTCGCTGAACCGCTATAACGTGCTGCTGTATATCCTCGGCGGCAAGCGCCTGGATCGCGATGAACGGCTCGAACTGGAAAAGAAAAGCCTCATGATGGAGGCCTTGGGGTATCTGTTCAGCGCGTACAGCCACAAGCGCCGCCGTCTCGGGCCCATGGCGGTCCTGCATCCGCTGCGCGCCGCGGCCCTGATGACCCGCGCCAGGGAGGCCCCCAGCCTGGACGGCCTTCTGGCGGCGCTCTTTCACGACATCCTGGAAGACGTGCAGTCCGTGGATTTCGAGACCCAGGAGTGGCGCGACATGGAGCAGCGGCTCTTCGAGATGCTGGAGCACCTGCCGCCGGAGGAGGAGTCCCGGCTGATTCAGCGCCTGACGTGCCTCACCCGCACCAAATCCGAGTCCTACTACCGCTACATCGGCCGGATGCTGGAATGCTCGGCCGCCTTTCCGGATGTGGTGGAGGTGAAGCTGGCGGACCGGCTGGACAACACCCTGGACATGCGCATCGACCTCGAGGACCCGCTGGTCGGCATCGACTGCTTCCAGAGCATTTTCCAGCTGCTGTTCGTGAACAACTATCCCGGCTACGCGCCGCAGGCCGAGCACCAGCCGGCCACCGCCATGAACGGCGCGCGGCGGTTGCAGCAGCTCTACAAAAACGCCGTGCTGCTGTCGCTCATCCGGCAGCTGACCCTGACCGTTGAAACCTCCAGCCGCCGCACGCTGTTCAACGCCGTCGCCGAGGCCAGCCTCAAAGAGGCCCAGCGCACCCTCATGCATGTGCTGGGCTATCACTTCAAAGACGGCCGCGCCCAGCGTCAGCTGATCCTGGACGCCATGGACTACTGCTTCAGCGGCCGCAGCGACCTGGTCACCAAGCCGGACGAGCGCATGCTGGACGGGCTGTTCGCGACCTACTTCGCGCCCACGGACGGCAAGGTGCTGAAGCAGCAGCTGGCCAGCCTCTACCAGAACAAACCGTTGATGATCCAGACCTCGATCGCCTTCATCGTCATCTTCCTGGGCTTTTTGAACGATCCGCGCTACTTCATCCGCGGCATCAGCATCGAGGGCATCGAAGCGGCCTGAAGGCCGGGCCTGACATCGGCGTACCCGCCCGAAGCCAGGGCTTCTTTGTGTCGGTCTTGCCACCACCGGCGGCAGGGATTATCCTTGCGTTACATTTTGCTTCGGGGGATTCCCGCCGATACGCCGCCCGAAGCATTCGTTGCATGCGGTTCCAGGCCAGGCGGAAGCTTATCCGCCGCCCTTCCATCACCCCATGTCCGCATTGAAAGGAGGAAAATCCCATGAACGCGACCAAAACCCTTTCCCTGACCGCTGTCATCGCCGTTCTGCTTTCGGGATGCTGTCTGAAGTTCAATGATCTCGCTTCAGGGACCACCTATCCGGTCGGCAGCACCATTTCAACCGGCGGAAAGACCGTCGCCGTGGAGCAGTTCCAGTGGGCGAACGGGACCTGGACGACCACGGGCCACGCCAAGGTCGATGCATCCAACTTCGCAGGGGGCTCCGGCAACGAGCTGAGGGCCAACAACGTCAATTTCAACTTCCAGCTGGGCTATCCGCTGACGAAGATCACCTACAAGTTCGCGGATTACGGTGGCAACGAAAACATCAAGGTGAACAACGATTTCCGGAACGTGTCGAACTTTCTCGGTTTGAACAACACGACGATCGGCGGCGTGCAGGTGACCGTCACCGCCGTTCAGACCCCGAGCAGCATCCGCGGCGAGATGGTCCTGCAGGGCCCCATCAGCGGGTTCACCGTCGGCGGCCA
>CAZEKN010000313.1:0-3249 GCA_964512755.1 uncultured Desulfatibacillum sp.
CGTTTTATTTCTCCATAGAGCCGATTCTGCTAGTATGAAACGTCCGCCTCTGGCGGAGGATTATACACGCGAGGGCTATTAGGTCCCCGGTTCAGCGGGTAAACCAATTTTCATGCTTTCACAACCGTGAACCACGAACCGTGAACCGTGAACCATTTTCACCTTTCCTCGTCGCGCCACGCCACCATGCGGGGCGCTTCCTGCACCTCGCCGCGCACGCTCTTGATGGAGTCGATGATCTGGATATATCCCGTGCAGCGGCAGAGATTCCCGGCGATGGCGGTCCGGATGTCTTCGTCGGAGGCGGCCGGATTCTCATCCAGCAGTGCCTTGGCCGCGAGGATCATTCCGGGGGAACAGAAGCCGCACTGGATTCCGCCGTACTCCACGAAGGCTTTCTGAAGCGGGTGCAGGCTGCCGTCGACCGCCGCCAGTCCCTCGATCGTCGTCAGGCTCCGGCCGTCGAGCTCGGCGGCCAGGTAGAGGCACGAGTTGACGGCGGCGCCGTCGACGATCACGGTGCAGGCCCCGCACTCGCCGCTGCCGCAGCCTTCCTTGGTGCCGGTATAGCCGAGTTCCTCCCGGATGAAACGCAGCAGGGTCCAGTGGTCCTCCACCCGCGCCGTCATCCGGTTGCCGTTGAACGTAAAAGTGATCTCCTTGGCCATAAGCTTCCTCGTTGCGAAATCAGCGCCTCAAACAATGCCCCATGGTCGCACGGATCGATGCTGGATCGTTGATAAAAAACGTTTGCCCGCGGACCCGTTGGCCCGTGCTTCTTTTCCGACTTCCACCTTCACCCTTCAAACTTCCCCCTTCCACCTTCCCCCTTATCCTTTTGCCCTCTCCAACGCCAACATTCCCATGCGCTTCACCAGCACGCTCACCATTTCGCGGCGATACCAGGCCACTCCGCGGATGCTGTCCCGCACGCGCGATTCACCAGCGGCAATTCGGCCGGCTTCAGATAGGGCCTCCTCCGTGACCGGCCGGCCCTTCAGATAGGCCTCGGCTTCGCGTGCACGGAACGGCGTGGGCGCGGCCACCCCGAGGCAGATGCGCGCCTTGGTGCAGGTCGCCATGTCCGCATCGAGGCAGAGCAGGACCCCGACTCCCAGCATCGGCAGCTCCATGGCCTCCCGGCGGCCGTGCTTGACATAAGCGCCGCCGGTCCGCGGTGCTATTGGCGGGATGATGATCTCCGTCAGGATCTCGGCGCCCTGCAGGTCGCATTGCCCCGGCCCCAGGAAGAAACGCGCCAGGTCGATCAGGCGGTCTCCCTTGGCACCGTAGATGTGGGCCTTGCCGTCCAGGGCGATGAGTGGGATGGCACCGTCGGCCGACGGGACGGCGTTGACCAGGTTGCCGCCGATCGTGGCCACGTTGCGGATCTGGACCGAGCCGATGTTTTTCACCGCGTCGTGCAGAATGGGATAGCGGTGCTGAACGAGGGGCGACCGCTCGATCGAGCGGTGGGTCATGAACGCGCCAATGTAAAGCTCACCGGTTTCGGCGTTCAGAAAGGGACGGTCCTGGCCGATGATGTGCCGGAGCGAGATCAGGCTGTCCGGCGCCAGTTTGCCCTCCTTTATTTTGACGAGCACATCCGTGCCGCCCGCGATGTACTTAGCCCTCCCGCGGCGGGATTCGTGCATGAAGATGGCCTCGTTCAGGCTGCGGGGCACGAGATAGGTGAAGTTGCGCATGCGCTCCTCTCAGCGTCAGCAGCGCCCCGGTCTCACAGGGGGCGGTTGTCGAAAATGCGCTTGGACTTGCGTTCCGAGCGCGGCAGGCTGCAGTAATCCACGATGTCCACCTCCGGCCGCACCATGATGCCGGCGCGAATCTGCTCCGCCACGTGCCGGGCCAGCTCGGGCCGTCGGCCGGCCTCCAGCCCCTGGCAGCACTCCAGCCGGATGATCATGTGGTCCTTGCCGTCCTCCCGGCGCTCCAGCAGGACCTGGAACTCGCAGTTGGCCTCCGGGATCCTGGACAGCACCTGGTCGATCTGCGAGGGGTAGATATTGACCCCGCGGAAGATGATCATGTCGTCCGAGCGGCCCAGAATCCGGTCGTGCATGGGCAGCAGATTTCCGCACGAACACGGCTGCGGGATCATCCGCGTCAGGTCCCGGGTGCGGTATCGGATCAATGGCGACGCCTCCTTGCACAAGGTGGTGACCACCATTTCACCCATTTCTCCGGGCGCGACCGGTTGCAGCGTGGCGGGGTCGAGAATCTCCAGAATATAGTAGTCCGCCCAATAATGAATCCCCTCGTGTTTTCTACAATCAAGGCCGGTTCCCGGGCCGTAAAGTTCGGTCATGCCCGGGATGTCGAACATGTCCTCCAGCCGCAGCAGCGCCTTGATCCGGCGCCGCATGGCATCACTGCTGCGCTCCGAGCCGAAGATCATCTTGCGGAGCCGGATTTTGTCCCGGAGCCCCCGCCGGTTGACTTCCTCTGCGACCAGCAGACCCATGGAGGCGGTACAGCACATGACGGTCGGTTGAAGATCCTCCAGAAACTGGCATTGCATCTCCAGGTTTCCGGGGCCGATGGGCAGCGCCATGGCGCCGAAGCGCTCGCAGCCGAGCTGAAACCCCACCCCCGCGGTCCACAGGCCGTAGCCGACGGCGATCTGCACGCGGTCCTCGTTCGTGAGTCCGGCCAGCTCGTAGCACCGGGCGAAAAACTGGGCCCAGTCGTCCACATCTTTTTGGGTGTAGGTCAGCACCTTCTTTTTCCCGGTGGTACCCGAAGAGGCGTGAATGCGCACCACCCGGTCCTCGGGCACCGACAGGAGCGGAAACGGGTAGTCCTCGCGCAGGTCGTCGGCGGCAGTGAAGGGCAGCCGATGGATGTCATCGAGCGACCGCACATCCTGCGGCTGGACCCCGGCCCGATCAAACCGCCGGCGATAGAACGCCGAACCGGCATACGCGTGGGACACGGTCCACTGAAGGCCCCTCAGCTGGTGGTCATAAAGTTCAGCGCTGTTCTTAAACGCAGGCATGAACGTACTCGGCATACAAGACCTCTCATCGTCGCGGTAATGGATACGGGATACGGGATGCTGGATACTGGATTAAAAAATCGAATCTCGTATCCCGTATCATCCATCCAGTATCGGTCACTTGCCCTCCCTCAGCCTCAAGGTGGCGTCAGGGTCTACCTTGAGCGTGCCCCGATTGATCACCACCCCGTAGTCCTCCCGGGCGCGCTCGATGCTGACGTAGCCGTTGGCCA
>CAZEKN010000314.1:0-3244 GCA_964512755.1 uncultured Desulfatibacillum sp.
TCTGCTGCTTCTGATCGGCGGGTTCGTCTTAATGTATAAGCGCTATATCAGCTGGCATATCCCCACGGCCGTCCTCGCCTCCGTGGGACTGCTCACCTGGATTTTCGGCGGCGACACTTTATTTACCGGCAATCCCCTTCTGGCCGTTCTTTCCGGAGGCGTCATCCTGGGGGCGTTTTTCATGGCCACCGATTATGTCACCTCGCCCAGCCAGAAAACCGGCCAGCTCATCTTCGGTGCAGGGATCGGTGCCCTGACCGTCCTGATTCGACTGAAAGGGGGCTATCCGGAGGGGATCTGCTACGCCATCCTGCTGATGAACCCTTTGACCCCCGCTTTGGATCAATGGTTCAGGCCCAAGCGGTTTTCGGCGGGTGCACCATGAAAGAGATTTTCAAAATCGCCATCGCGTTGACCATCGCCTGTCTGATCGCCGGTGGCGTGATGGGCGGGGTGTTCATCGCCACGGCCAAGGCCAAAAAGCGCAACGACCAGCTGAACCTGCAACAGACCCTCTTCGGCCTGCTGGGCTACGGACCAAACCGCTCGGCACCCGCCGATCTGAAGGTTCATACGATTTACCGCTACATCCTTGCGGACGATGGCGGAACGTATAGCGGCTATCTGATGCCGGCGGCGGGAAGCCCAAGCGACCACGAACTGCTCATCGTCGATCTCAACGGAAAATTAATCCGGCGGCAGGAACTGACCCTTCCGCCGGAAAAGGCCACGGATGAGCAGGACCGAAAGCAGGCCATCATGGAGGTGCTGGGCCCGCGCGCGACCGCGAACCCTGCGGACGCCCTCATGATCGCCGGAACGGGGGCGGAACGGCGCGCCTACGTCGTGACAGGTAAATTTCCCGGTTACAAAAACGCGATTCATGTCATGGTGGCCCTGAAGCCGGATTTCAGCATTCTGGGGCTGGAGATTACCGCCCATGAGGAGGATCCGGGGCTGGGCGGGGAGATTGAAAAAGCCTATTTTAAAAACCAGTTCAGGCACAAGGCGTTCGAGGAGGTCAAGCATCTTAAAGTCACAACGGTCCCGCTGGCGGAGGAGCACCGGCGCTTCCTGGAGGCGGAGGGTGCTCGGGCCCGAATGCTGCCGGAGACCGATGCCGAGCGTTCGGCGAATAAGTTTCAGCAGGATGACATCCACGCCATCAGCGGAGCGACGATCTCCAGCGCAGCGGTGGCCAATGGTGTCAGGCGGTTGGTCCGCAACGCCGCGCAACGGATCAGCCTGTTGGACCAGATGATCCGGGAGAACCGGATCCCGGCCGCCTATTGACCCCCCTCCGGCGGCCGCAAGCCACGCCCTCAGCGCTGTTGCCGGGGGGTTAAGCGCTTTACGGAAATTGAAACATGGTGACACCTCCCAAGACCTATTCGCAGCTGTTTTTGAACGGCCTGTTGAACGAGAACCCTATATTCCGTTTGGCCCTCAGCATGTGTCCGGCCGTGGGGCTCAGCACCAGCGTCATGAACGGGTTGCTGCTGGGAATCGCGGTGTTGTTTGTCCAGGTGTGTTCCAGCTGCACCATCTCACTGATCAAGAATTTCATTCACCCCCGCATCCGGATTCCCACCTACACCTTGACGATCGCCACCTGGGTCACGGTGATCGACCTGGTGCTGGCGGCCTACGTCCCGGTCGCCTACAAGGCCATGGGGATTTTTGTGCGGCTGATCGTGGCCTTTGCGATCATCACGATGCGCCTGGAGGTCTTTGCCTGCAAGCACGGCTTGGCGCCGTCCTTTTGGGACGGCATGGGAATGGGGTTCGGGTTCCTGTTCGGCATGACCATCTTGGGCGCGATCCGGGAAATTTTAGGCATGGGGTCTTTCCTGGGCTACGACGTGCTCGGGTTTCGCCCGCTGCTCTTCTTCGTTTTGCCGGCGGCGGGGTTTTTCACGGTGGGCTTCATGATGGCCATCTTCAATTACGTCGAAACTTTCGGCAGACACCGCAAAAAGGGATGTTGAAATGCACCGGGTCTTGAACCGAATAGCGGGTGCAACCGCCGGCCTTCCTCAGAAGCTGCAGCGGATGGGCCTCATTGGCCTGTTCATCGGGATCCTCCTGGTCGGCGGCTGCCGGACCGAACATCCGTATGTCCAGAATGCCGCCTTTACGGCAGACGATGAGATCACGATCACCTTCGCCGGTCCGGTGGACGCTGCCTGGGCACGCGATCCGGGGCATTTTTCCGTCAACGAAAAAGCCGATCCCGACATTCGGGTCGGCCTACGGGAGGCGGTGCTCAGCGCGGACGGTAAAAAGCTGACCCTCCGCTGGGCGGAGCCGCTGAACCGCCAGAACAGTCATCGCCTGGTCCTCCAGGAAATCACTGCCGACGGCCAATCGCGGGGGAGCGCCGATCTGACGGTGGCGAAGCCGTATAGCGGGACGCTCCTCACGATCCTCATCGGAGCCATGATCATCCAGAACTTCGTATTTTCCAAATACCTGGGGCTGTGCGTGTTTTTCGGCACCTCCCGTAAAAAATCGACTGCGGTCGGAATGGGCATCACCTTTACGACCGTGATCGTTTTCTCGTCGCTGCTGTCCTGGCTGCTCTACCAGTTCGTGCTCAAGCCCTTCCGGCTGGCTTATCTCCAGGTGGTGATCTTCATCGGCCTGGTGTCGCTGACGGTGCAAGGGGTCGACACCATCCTGCGCAAGGTCAACCCCAGGCTGTTCAAGGCCTTCGGCGTGTATCTGGTGCTGGTGATTGCCAACTGCATCATCATCGCGGTCCCTTTGACGCTGGCGCAGAACGAATACGATATGTGGGAAAGCCTGATGCTGGCCTTGGGGGCGGGGCTCGGCTTTCTGATCGCACTTTTCCTGATGTCGTCGGTCCGCGAACGGATCGAATTTGCCAACATCCCGGAATCCTACCGGGGCCTTCCGATCGCGTTTATCGTCGCCGGCCTGTTCGCTCTGTCCTTTATGGGTTTTTCCGGCATGTCCCTGTTTTGACGACTGCGCACACAGCTCCAGATCGGCGTGGGACGTCGTTTTTTTCAGATGCGAGGAAACCATGGATCCTGCTTACATTCACCTGGCATTGGGCGGCCTGGCCCTGTTGGGGTGCATCGGCGTTTTTTTCGGCATCGGGCTCGGCCTGGCCGCGCACAAATTCGCGGTAGAAATCAACCCCAAGGTCGAGGCGGTGCACGCGGTGCTGGCCGGCGGGCAGTGAGGCGCCTGCGGGTTCGCCGGGTGCGAAGCCTAT
>CAZEKN010000315.1:0-3244 GCA_964512755.1 uncultured Desulfatibacillum sp.
AGCAGCATGGCGGCGATGACGGTCACGGAAAACTGCCGGTAGATGACGCCGGTGGAACCGCTGAAGAAGGCCATGGGGCCAAACACCGCCGAGAGCACCAGGCCGATTCCGATCAATGCACTGGTGATCTCCTTCATGGACCTGCGCGTGGCCTCCTTGGGCGGGAGCCCCTCCTCGGCCATGACCCGTTCGACGTTCTCCACCACGACGATGGCATCGTCCACCAGAAGGCCGATGGCCAGAACCATGGCGAACATGGTCAGCATGTTGATGGAAAAGCCGAAGAGGCCCAACACCGCAAAGGTGCCCAGGATGACCACCGGGACCGCCAGGGTCGGGATCAGGGTCGCCCGTATGTTCCCCAGGAAAAGATACATCACGAGAAAAACCAGCAGGACCGCTTCGAAGAGGGTCTTGATGACTTCCTTGATGGCCTCCTTCACGAACGGTGTGGTGTCGTTCGGGTAGATGGCTTTCATGCCGGCGGGAAAGTACCTGGAGAGATCCTCCATTTTCGCCTTGATGGCATCTGCGGTCGCCAGGGCATTGGCGCCGGGGGCCTGCCGGACGGCCAGGGCGGCCGAAGGCTTGCCGTTGGTGAGGGTCCGGCTCCCATAGCGCTCGGTGCCGAGCTCGGTGCGTCCCACGTCGCGAATGCGGACGATGGAGCCGTCCGGGTTGGTCCGCAGCGGAATGGCGGCGAACTCCTCCGGGGTTTTCAAAAGGTTCTGGACCACGATCGAAGCGTTCATCCGTTGGCCGGCCACCGCCGGCACCCCTCCGAACTGACCAGCAGAAATTTCCACGTTGTAATCCCGCAGCCGCCGAATGACGTCCTCCACCGTCAAGCGGTAGTCGGTCAGTTTCTCCGGGTTCAGCCAGACCCGCATGGCATACTGGGACGAGAAGACCTCCACCTCCCCCACCCCCGGAACCCGCGCCAGCACTTGCTGGATGCTGGACTGAGCGTAGTCCGCCAGATCGTAGTCGTCCATGCTGCCGTCTTCCGAGATCAACCCCACGATGATCAGCCAGTTGCGGGTGGACTTGCTGACCTTGACCCCTTGGCGCTGGACCACATCGGGCAGGCTCGCCATGGCGAGCTGGAGCTTATTCTGAACCTGCGCCCAGGCGAGGTCCGGGTCGGTCCCGGGCGCGAAGGTCAGCTCGATCCGCCCGGCTCCCGAGGCGTCGCTGGTGGCCGACATGTACAACAGCTTGTCGAAGCCGGTCATCTTCTGCTCGATGATCTGCACGACGCTGTTTTCGACGGTTTCGGCGGAGGCGCCGGGGTAAAAGGCGTCGATCGCGATGGAGGGCGGGGCGATCGGCGGGTATTGGGAGACCGGCAAATTATAGATCGCCAGCCCGCCGGCCAACATCATGATGATGGCGATGACCCAGGCAAAGACCGGACGGTCTAAAAAAAAGTTCGACAACATCGCAGTCCTCCCTCAATTCGATCCGGCTAACGGCTTTTTCAAAGGGGGCGCGGCCGCACTGCCCTTCGGCCGCTCCAGGGGAACGACCCGAACGACCGCACCGGGCCGCACGTTCAGCATGCCTTCGACGATCACGCGCTCTCCGGCGGAAAGCCCGGACGAGATGAGCCACTGGTCGCCGATGGCGCGGTTGAGCGTCAGCATCCGCTGCTGGACCGTGCCGGATTCATCCACGACCAGCGCGAACGGGTCTCCCTTGGCCGTGCGGCTGACCCCCTGCTGCGGTGCCAGGATCGCTTGCTCAGCGACCCCCTCCTGCACGATGGCTCGAACGAACATACCGGGCAGGAGCAGATGATTCGGATTGGGGACCACGATGCGCACCGTGTAGGATCCCGTCGTCGGGTCCACGGTGACATCCCGGAACTGCAGCTTGCCTTCCAACGAATAGGGTGTTCCGTCTTCCAGCACCAAACGCACTTTTCGCTCGTTGCCCACATCGGCGCTAAGCTGGCCGGTCTCATAGCTGCGCCTCAGCCGCAACAGGTCGGCGGAGGATTGGACGACATCCACATAGATCGGGTCGAGCTGCTGCACCGTCGCGAAGGGCTGGCTCTGATAGGCCGTCACGACGGTCCCGGTCCGCACATGGGTCTTGCCGATCCGGCCGGCGAACGGGGCGGTCACGCGCGTGTAGTTCAAATTGATGCGCGCCGCTTCCACCTGGGATTTCCAGTACTCGATCTCGGCCTTGGCCTGCTCCACCGCCGCTACCGCATCGTCGTAGTCCTGCTGGCTCACCGCCTTGTCGACGATCAGCTCCTTGTAACGTTCCACCTTCAGCCGAATCGAGGGAAGGTTGGCCTGCGCCTTGCCGAGCGAGGCCTTGGCCGAGTCGAGCGCCACCTGAAACGGCGCGGGATCGATCTGGTAAAGGACCTGCCCGGCCTTGACATCGGAGCCCTCCTCGAACAGGCGCTTCTGGATGATCCCGCTGACCTGCGGCCGGATCTCGGCGATCCGGTAGGCCGAGGTGCGGCCCGGCAGCTCGGTCGTCAGCTCGACCCGCTGCGGCCGAAGCGTGATCGTCGCCACTTCCGGGGGCACCGGCGCCGGCTGCGCTTCGGTCCTGGATTCACAGCCGGTCAGCCATGCACCGTTCAGCAGCGCGGCTGCCAGGGCCAGGTATCGGAAGCATCCGTAACCGATTGCATTTTTTCGCATCGAGATATTCTCCTCGTAGAGATGTCCGTGACGGATTGAGGTTCGTGGTATTGAGGGCAATCTCAGGAGCCGACTAATCCCTTGAATAGGATGTTCAAGATGGTGCCCGGGTCTTCCGGATACGGATTTCCCTGCGGGTCTTCGATCCAGTGAAACAGAAATGCGTTGGCCATGCTGTCCAGGGCCAGGGCCAGATGAAACGGAGCGGCGATGCGTCGAAAACGCTTTCGATTCATTCCGCGTTCGAAGATGGAGGCGAGTGAGAGCAGAACGCTCTGGTGGCGTTTGCGGATTTCTCGCTCGGTTCCGGCCATGGCCTTGAACCTCGCTCCCCGGGTCTCCTCAAAATAGAGTCGAATGGCGGCGAGGTTGTTGCGAAAGAGTTCCCCTTTGACCCGCACGTAGGTTTGCAGCTTTTCGATTTCCGGCGCGTCGCCCGCGATCACCTCCGTGATGGCCGCGTAAAACCGGTCGCTCAATTGCAGGATGAGCGCGTTGTAGAGGTCCTCCTTGTTTCGGAAGAACTTGTAAAGCGTCCCGATGGCGAACTCCGCCTCCCGCGCGATCTCGTGCATGGA
>CAZEKN010000316.1:0-3240 GCA_964512755.1 uncultured Desulfatibacillum sp.
CGGAGGAACTCGGCGTTAACCTGAGTCAGATTCCGGGGCATGGTCCCAACGGACGGATTCACAAAGCCGACGTGCTGGCTTATCAAAAACCACAGGCACTGGCAGTAACAAGCCCAGTCGTTCCCTTTGCATCCGCACCTGTTGTTACACCGATGCCTGTCAGTCAGTCCGCCATTCCGTTGCCGGATGCCCGCCGCAAGCAGGTGATTCCGGTGTCGGGTGCGCGCAAGATTATCGCCGAACGCATGGCGCAAAGCGCATTCACCGCTCCGCACATCAACCTGTCTTTGCGGGTGGATATGACAGAGGCCATTCGCCTGCGCGAGCGGGTGCTGGAACCCTTGCAGGCGCAGACCGGACAACGCGTCTCGTACACCGCAATTTTGGCGCGCGCGGTTGCCGTTGTGTTGCCGAAGCACCCATACCTGAATGCATCGCTCTCGGATGGCAACATCATTCTTTGGGATGACGTTCATTTGGGCATTGCCACCAGCGTGGAGGAAAACCTGATCGTGCCTGTGATCCGTGAAGCCCAAAGCAAGAGTCTTGGACAGATCGTGACGGTGTTGGGCGACCTGACCGAACGAGCCAGAAGCCGCCGCCTGACTTCCGCCGAGATGATGGGCAGTACCTTTACCATCTCGAACCTGGGAATGTACGGCATCGAGTCATTCACTGCCATCATCAATCCACCGGAAGCGGCGATTCTTGCGGTGGGCAAGATGGTGGATACGCCTGTCCAACAAGACGGTCAAATTGTATTCCACCCGATGATGGAGATCACCGCCTGCGCCGATCATCGCATCGCGGATGGCGCCACGGTGGCGCGCTTCCTGGCTGATCTCAAAGCTTCTCTTGAAAACCCTTATTTGCTCATCTGAGATAGGTTCAAATAATTGAAACTATCTCAGTGGGCTTTTTCCAGAGCGTACGTTGGTACATCCAGTTAAGCAAGATGTGACGTATCTGGCGATTTAGATGAAAGGAGAACAATGAAATTTTGCTGACAAGATTAATCCACTGTCCGCTAAACAACCAACAATCCATCTTTTTCAGGAGAAAATAAAATGGACTCTCAATTGGAACACAACAAAAACCTGGTTCGTCGATACTATGAGATCAACATGCATGGCTCGACCGGTATCGAAGAAGTAGTCAGTGACGGTTTTGTCGATCACCATTTCCCGCCCAGTCTTCCGCCCGGTCCGGAAGGGGTGAAGCAGTTCTTCGGCAATGTCCTGGGCGCAGTCTTCAGCGATATGAGCATTGTGCATGATGAAATCATTGCCGAGGGGAATATGGTGATTACCAAGTTTGCCCTGCACGCCCGGCACACAGCTGAGTTTGCCGGTATCCCCGCCAAAAACAATGCGGTCGTTTGCCCGGCCTTTAGCATGTTCCGAATCGAAAACGGCAAGTTGGTCGAGGCCTGGGAAATCGCCGACCTGCTTGGCTTATTCGAACAAATGAAAGCTTAGGAGACCTGCCATGATTGTCAAAGTCCTGATTGCCCCACGTCGATATGTCCAGGGTGTTGGTGTCCTGGCAGATATTGGTACTTATTTGGCCCCCATCGGCAAACGTGCCTTGTTGGTCTGGGATAAATCCGTGGAAAGCCTGTTTGCTGCGGATGTAACAGCCAGTTTGAAAGCACATAGCGTCGAGCCCATCCCGTTCATTTTTTCAGGCGAGTGTGACCGCGGCCAGATTGCCAAAGGAATAGAAATAGCCAAGGACAAGAAAGCCGATGTTGTCGTCGGGATAGGCGGCGGCAAAGCGATTGACCTTGCCAAAGCTGTAGCCTGGGATAGCGGATGCAAAATTGTCACCGTACCCACCATTGCAAGCAATGACGCTCCGACCAGTTCTTTCACCGTTTACTATACCGAAGACGGTGTCATGGACGGCTGGGGCGGTTGGCCGGGAAACCCCGATCTGGTGCTGGTGGATTCGAAGGTAATCGTCAACGCACCGGTTCGCTGGCTTGTGTCTGGTATGGGTGACGGCTTGACCACCTGGTTCGAAGCCGAAGCAGCGTTCAAGGGTCGCCGGCCGGCGTTGGCGGGCGGCGGTGCAACAATGACCGCCATGACATTGGCGCGCCTGTGCTACGATACCCTGATGACCTATGGTTTGGACGCTAAGCGTGACTGTGAGCTGCATATCGTTACCCCGGCGGTGGAAAAGGTAATCGAAGCCAATACCCTGCTTTCAGGGCTGGGTTTTGAAAGCGGCGGTGTATGCACTGCGCATGCCGTTGGCAATGGTCTGACAGCTTACCCGGAATGCCACAGCTTTACGCATGGCGAGAAGGTTGCTTTTGGCCTGCTATCACAGCTGTGTATGGACGATGATATTGATGTGGATGAACGCATCGATGTGTGCGATTTTATGATTTCCGTTGGCTTGCCAGTCACTTTTGAAGACCTCAACATGCCGCGTGTCAGCCGGGAAAAAGTCTTCGAAATGGCTGAGGCATTTGTTGGACCTGGCTCGATTGCGCACAACCATGTATTCCCCGTTACGCCCTATGATATGGGCTGTGCCATGCTTGCCGCTGATGCGCTGGGCAAGGAGCGCAAAGCGCTATTTATGAAATAACCTGCCATCTGTAGAAACAATATCACTGATCTAAGACTCTGGGTCTGGCAATCCCCAGGGTCTGGTGATACCCAGGGTCTTAGATTTTTTAGTTTGGGCTGCAATAAAAAATCTCAGCAAATATCTCTGAGATTAAATGTTTCTGTACGCGCAAACAGCCATACCTCAATTATGTATTGTACATAGTATTTAAGTCAAGTTTTCATTCTGAAGGAGAACTATCATGAAAACGACGACACTCATCCTATTACTTGCCGTGGTTTTGAGCGCTTGCGCCCTGTCTGCACCAACACCGGATCCCAAAGTGGTTGGTTCCGAACTCGATGTCCTGATACAGGAAAACAATCAGGCTGGCCTTTTCGATGGCTCGGTCCTGGTTGCCCAAAACGGGCAGGTGATCCTAAGTCAGGGCTATGGTTTCGCGGATCGTGAAAACAAAATCCCCAACACGCCCCAGACCAAATTCCGGATTGCCTCTGTCACCAAGCAATTCACGGCAATGGCGATCTTGCTGTTGCAGCAGCAGGGCAAGCTCAACGTTGACGATAGCATCTGCAACTACATCACCGATTGCCCGGATATTTTCAAGCCGGTAAAAATCCGCCACTTGCTCTCGCAATCGGCCGGCATTCCCAACAG
>CAZEKN010000317.1:0-3238 GCA_964512755.1 uncultured Desulfatibacillum sp.
GCCTCGGCCCGTTCTTCTGGGGTCGTGGCATCGATGAAGTCCAGGATGGCTCCGGTGCTCCTCCAGACTTCTCCCTGGTAGCTGTACGAGAACCGCGTCCAGCTCTTGCCGGGGAGGTCGAAGAAATTGGGCAGCGTGTAGTCGAGGGCGATCCAGTATTTCTCCTCCGGCGACACCGGCATGGTGGTGCCGGCCGGGATGGCGATGCCGTCATCGGGGTCCGGGTAGATCGTATCTTCCGAGAACTCGGGGTCGGCGAAGAAGGCACTCGCCTGGATGTTCAAGTCTTCGGTGACCTGCCAGACGCCGTTCATCTCGACGCCTTTCTGCTCGGCCTTGCCGCCGTTGAAGGTACCGCGCAACCAGAAAGGGTTGTCGGCGCGGCTGCCGGAGACGTTGAGCTGGATCTGGTCCCACTCCATGTAGAAGACCGAGAGATTGAACTGCACCCGGTCGTCGAGCCACTGGCTCTTGAGACCGACCTCGTAGTTGCTGAGCTTGTCGGACTCGTAGTTCAGCGGCAGGAAGCCGTTCTCCGCCGCGCGCTCGCTGTTGCTGCCGCCCAGCCGGAAGCCCTCGCTGTAGAGGAAGTAGATCATCCGGTCGTCGTCGATCTCGAACTGCGTCGCGAACTTGAAGACCGTGTCCGATTCCTTGCCCTCGCTGGCGTTGACCGCGCCACCGTCGAAGTCGCTGCCGATCGGCAGGCCGAGCGGCTGGTTGTAGACCTCGCGCTGATCGCGGTCGTACTCGAACCAGCGCGCCCCGCCGGTGATCGACCAGCGGTCGGTCAGGTCGTAAGTCACCTCACCGAACAGGGCCGTCTGCTTGATGTTCTTGCGGTACTTGTTCGAGTAGTAGATGTCGGTCGGCGGCAGCGGGCAGGCGATGTCATAGCCCAGGCCCTGGGCGATGCACGCGTAATAGTTCGCCACGTCCCAGGCCGTCGTATTCGTGAGGCCCGGCAGCCGGGAGGGGTTGTCCCATTCGTCGGTGACGTCTTCGAAGAAGGCACCGGCCATCCAGGCGAAGCGGCTCTCGCCCTGCGAGGTGAGGCGTGCCTCGAACGCCGAGCGCTCCTGCTTCTGGTCATTGAATTCAGTGCCGATCAGCACACCGGTGTTGTAAATGTTGTAGCTGCCGGCGCCGTAAGCCGGGTCGAAGCCGCCGTAGTAGGCGCTGCGCCACTGGCTGTAATTGGCGTTGTCCCATTCGTACTTGATGCTGCGGTCGAAATACGAGGCCGTCAGCGAAAGCTCGGCGAAGCCCAGGTCGCCCTTCACGTTGAGCGAGGTCTGGTACCAGTCGTCGTCGCGGTATTCGTCGAAGAAGCGGGTGATCTTGTAGTCGCCGAGCGCCGGGTCCGACTCCCAGGCGCCTTCCGCCTCGCTGTACTGCGTGATCAGGCTCAGCGTCGATTCCCAGTCCGGACTGATCTGCCAGCGCGCCGCAATGCGCCCGCCCCAGGTCGTGTAGTCGTTCTGGTTCTTCTCGACGACGCTGGCGTTGTCCTGGCTGGCATCCGCCAGCGTGGTGCCGAAGATGTTGTCGACGTAGCCACCGTCGAACGTGTAGAAGCCGACGGCGCGGATCGCGATGTTGTCCGTCACCGGGATATTGACGTGCCCGCTCATGGCGTAGCTCTCGTCGCCGCCCTTGGTGGTACCGATCTCGGCATCGACCTGCGACGAGAAGCCGGTCGGGTCCGGCTGGTTGGTGACGTAGACGAGGGTGCCGCTCTGCGAACTGGAGCCGAACAGCGTGCCCTGCGGGCCGGGCAGGGCCTCGACGCGGGCGAGGTCGATCGCCTGGACGTCGACCTGGGTCGAGATCGAGGTCATGGGCTGGTCGTCGAGGTACACCGCCACCTGGCTGTCGGTGCGGTACTCGGCGGAGCCCGTCGAAACGCCGCGCATGACGAGGGTGCTGCGGCCAGGAGTCGAGGAAATCAGGTTGACGCTTGGCAGCGCGGCGATGAGGTCAGGAGTGCCCCTGAACGCCTGCTGCTCGATGTCGGCGGTCGAGAATGCAATCACGCTCTGCCCGACGTTCTGCAGGTTGACGTCGCGCCGCGTGGCGGTGACGACGATTTCCTCCAGCTTGAGCGTGTCCGACCCGGCCTGCTGCGCCAGCGTCATCGAGGCCGGGTAAAGCACCGCCAAGATGGCCGCGGTCAGCGGCGTCATCGGCACGCCCCGGACGGGCTGCGACGGCGTCAGGACACCCGTCTGGCTGCCACGCACAATGGAAGAGGCCGCGCTGCGCGTATTGTTTTCGTTCATCAGGACTCCTGCCGCCCCAATCCACCAGGAACGCATCGTTGTACGACGTCTGCGTCCGAGCCTACCTCATATGTCGCGGCGTGCCAACGGCGTCGCATCAAAACGACAACGACCTGCGATCGAGTGACAAGCGGGGTGCTGCGGGCCGGCCGTGCTCAGTAGATAGAGTCACGCGAGGACTGCAGCTTGCCTTCCTCGGCACTCAGTCGATAGGAAACACCGCTGGTGCCCGTCCACGTGCCCAGGTCGAATTTCCCGCCGGGCCCGAGTCGGTAGACGTCGACATTGCGAAATGTCAGCGGCTGGCCCGGTTCGCAGCGCTCTGGCTCGTGCGAGGCGCTCATGAAATAAGCGTAGGGCGTCGGGTGATCCTTCGTCGCAAAGACCTGAGCGACGCCAGTGACGGGGTCGATGTGGACTGAAGTTTCACGATCCGCCGCAATGGCCCGCGCTTCCTTCGTCCAGTCGTCCTGCAGCAGCCGAGCCATCAGTGCGACCGTGCGCCCGATCCGATCGCGCTCCTGCAGGTGCTGGTCAGTGACGATGCCTGTCAGGCGCGGTACGACCAGGAAGTCACGCTCCAGGGTCAATTCGGCGGCATAGGGATCGGCAAGCGCAGTGACACTGGTCAGGCTCTGTGGCGTCATCGCCGAGTACGAGAACTCGCCGAGGATTGCCATACCGGCACTGGTGCCCGCGATCGGCGCCGGCTTCGCCGCCACGAAGTTGATCGCATCCTCGAGCGGTGTGCCCTTCCAGAAGCGTACATAGTTGGCCTGATCCCCGCCGGCGATGAACAGCGCTTCGGCATTACGGACCGTCTCGATGACGTAGGGGTCGAAGGCAGACGCCCGATCGTCCACGATCAGTGTCTCCACCGAGTCGCAGTGGCACAACCTGTGGATGTACGCCTGGTAAGCATCGTCGCCCGCTGCGCGCAGCACCACGAAATCGCC
>CAZEKN010000318.1:0-3233 GCA_964512755.1 uncultured Desulfatibacillum sp.
ATTTCGGCAATTTGAGCGCCATCGCCGTTCTCGGAAGCGGTCTGCATCGCCAGAGTGAGCCGGGCCATTTCCGCATCCCGGTGGTTGATGTCGCGCTCCAGGCGCTTCATCTGGTCCTCCAGCGGTTTGAGCGTCCGGGTGCGGCGGGTGCCGACCTCCGAGCGCCGGCGGCGCAGCTCCTTGCGAGCTGCTTTCAGGTTTTCGACCGAGGGGCCGTCATCCGCGATTTCGGTCGCGGCGGAGGGCCGTTCGTCCTGCCAGCCGCCCTTTTCGAGAAACTCCTGGTAGCGGCCGTCGAACACTTCCACCCCGTTCTCGCGGAACACAATCAGCCGCTCGGCCAGGGCGTGCAGGAACATTTCGTTGTGGGTGACCAGAACCAGGGCTCCCTCAAAAGCGTCGAGCGCTTCCAGCAGTGCGTCGCAGGACTCCAGGTCGAGGTGGTTGGTGGGCTCGTCGAGCAGCAGCAGGTTGACCGAGGTGGCGATGATTTTCCCTAATAACACCCGGCTTTTTTCGCCGCCGGAAAGGACCGCGATCTTCTTGAGGGCGTCGTCGCCCGAAAACAACATGGCCCCGCAGATATTCCGGGCCAGCTGCCGGTCCACGCCGGCGTCGGAGTAGAGAATTTCCTCTTCGACGGTGCGGTTGGGAATCAGTTGGCTCACGTTGGTCTGTTCGAAAAATCCCCTCTGGATGGCGGGATGGTAGAGGACTTCGCCCGTCTGCGGGGCCAGCGCTCCCGCCAGGATTTTGAGCAGGGTGGTCTTGCCCTTGCCGTTGGGGCCCACGATGCCGATGCGTTCGCCGGCCGTAATGGTGATGGAAAGATCCGCGAACAGGGGCTGGTCCGACTGGTAGCTGAATCCGATGTGGTGCGCCTGCAGGGCGGACTTGCCGGGCAGCGGCTTTTCGCGGAAGGAGAACTCGAGGTCTTTCAATTGTTCGAGCTTGTCCCGCTTCTCCATTTTCTGCAAGGTCTTGATGCGCGACTGCACCAGACCGGCCAGGCGTGCCTTGGCACGGAAGCGGGTGATGAAAAGCTCGACCTCTTTGCGCCGGCGCTCGTCGTTCATCCGCGTTTTTTCATACACTTCCTCGTCCTGCGCGATCTGTCCGTAGTAGGCGTCGGTGGTTCCAACGATCTTGCGGACCTTCTGGCGATGGAGGCCCATGACGTGCGTGACCACTTTGTCCATGAAGCTGCGGTCGTGGGTGATGACCATGAGCTCCCGGGGCCAGGCCACCAGAAACCGTTCGACCCAGCGGATGGACGTGATGTCCAGGAAGTTGGTGGGCTCGTCGAGCAGGAGCAGATCGGGCTCTGAGACCAGGGCCTTGGCGAGGTTGAGGCGCACTTGGTAGCCGCCCGAGAACTCGGCCGGCGGGCGGTCCATGTCCGCTTTGGAAAAACCCAAACCGGCCAGGATCTTTTCCGCCTTCCAGTGATGGTCATGATCCTGAGGCGGGAGCGCCGTCATGGCCTCCTGCAGAATCGTCGGACGTGTAAATTCGAGGCTCTGGCGAACGTAGCCGACGCGATAATTCTTGGGGATGATCAACGCTCCGTCGTCCGGCAGTTCTTCGCCGGCGATGATGCGAAAGAGGGTGGTCTTGCCGTGGCCGTTGCGGCCGACCAGTCCCAGCCGTTCCCGGGAATTCAACGTGAAATCAACACGGTCGAAAAGGAGCCGGCCGCCGTAACTTTTGCTGAGGCTTTCTGCTCGAATCATGTGCGTTCTCGGTATGGTCAACCAACGCGGCCGATCTCGGCCGTTTTACGCGCTTGACTTTAGGTTTGGAGTCGAATAGTAACGAATCCTTGAAAAAAAGAGGCAATTTAACACGTATGCCCAGCCTTGTCACATTGAAAACGCCGATAGCCGCCCTCGGCCGGGAGGTGCTGGTTTTTACCCGAGACCTGGGGCGGGTGTTCCTCTTTTTTGCACGCGGGTTTCTGTTGATTTTCCAGCCTCCGTTCCAGTTCGACAAGATCCGCCAGCATATTTTCTTCATCGGCATGAAGTCGGTCTTTGTGATCTGTTTGACCGCCGGCTTCACCGGCATGGTGCTCGGGCTGCAGGGCTATTACGCGCTGGTGAAATACGGATCGACCGCCGCATTGGGCTCGGCGGTGGCGCTTTCGCTGGTGCGTGAAATGGGGCCGGTGCTCACGGCCATCATGGTCATCGCCCGAGCCGGCTCCGCGATGGCGGCGGAAATCGGCATCATGCGTATTTCCGAGCAGATCGATGCCCTCAAGACCATGGACATCAATCCCCTGCGGTATCTGATCAGCCCGCGCATCGCCGCCGCCTTGGTGAGTTTCCCGCTCTTGACGGCGATCTTTGATGTGGTGGGCCTGTTTGGAGGCTACCTGTCGGGGTCGGCCCTGCTGGGCGTCAATCCCGCTTTCTACTTTTCGCGGGCGCAGTCCAGCGTCGAGACCAGCGACATCATCGGCGGTTTCATCAAGGCCATCGTGTTTGCCGTGGTGACGGTGACCATCTGCTGCTACCAGGGTTATTACACTCACACCCGAGCCGAGTTCGGCGCCAAGGGGGTGAGTATTTCAACGACCTCGGCCGTCGTTATTTCGTGCGTGCTGGTTCTGGTAACGGACTACGTATTAACCACCTTTTTGCTCTAAAGCGCGTGTGCCATGGCCGGCTCCCCTCTGATTCAGCTGCAAGATGTCGTCAAGATCCTGGGTGTCAACCGGGTGCTCGACGGGATCAACCTGAGCATCCATCGGGGGGAGATCACCGCCATTATAGGGAAGAGCGGCTCCGGAAAGAGCGTGCTGCTGAAGCACATCATCGGCCTGTTCGAGCCGGACGGGGGATCGATTCTCTTCGAGGGCCGTACCACCTCCGCCATGAGCGCTCCGGAACGGCGGGCGCTGAAGCGCAAATTCAGCTATGTGTTTCAGGATACCGCACTGTTCGACTTCCTCACGGTGTTGGACAATGTCGCCCTGCCGCTGGTGGAGCGCCGAGGGGCTGTCCCGGCAGAGATTCTGCGCCGGGTGCGCGAAAAGCTGAACCAGCTCGACCTCCACGACGTCGATAACAAATATCCGTCCCAGCTTTCCGGCGGCATGAAAAAAAGAGTCGCGTTGGCACGGGCGCTGGTGACCGAGCCGGAAATCGTGCTCTTCGACGAGCCGACCACCGGCCTCGACCCGATCCGCAAAAACGCCGTTCACAGCATGATTTCCGACTACCAGCGGC
>CAZEKN010000319.1:0-3216 GCA_964512755.1 uncultured Desulfatibacillum sp.
CCTTGCCGGTGCCGGTGGCGGTCCAGCGCAGGTCGATGCCGCTCGCCTTTTTGAATTCCGTTCCGATAACATTCAACAAGCCGGTGTCCTCGGTGCTGGTGGTCGTGGCCATCAGCAAAACCTTTTCCTGCGCGCCGACCGTCGCCGTCAGGACCCACCCCAGGCAAAGAACGACCAGAACACCTGCCAACACACCTCGATTCCGATTCATTACGTTCCTCCTTTCTGAAACTATGTTTCTTGGGTTTCCACTTTCGAATGGTGCGGGAATACCATCTTGCCGCTCAGGCTCAGGTCGTAGCCGTCTAGGCCGTCCTTGACCATGCGATGAAACGTCGGCTCATGCAGCAACCCCAGGAAGCGCTGGACGCCTTCGTCGAAAAAACGCTCTTTGGATGCCATCAAGTCAAAGCGCTCCCAGCGCAACGGAATGAATCCCAGCTTGAGCAGCGCCGCCACCGGCCGGATCCCCGGCCCGGCGTCGGCCCGACCGGACAGGACATCGAGGCCGACATCCAGGTGCCGCTGCACTTCGTGGGAATAGCCCTCGATTTTTTCCCCCTTGAGGCCGGCCTTGCTCAGTTCCCGATCGAGCAGCAGGCGCGTGCCGGTCCCCAGCGGACGATTCACGATCCGCAGCCCCGGCTTGCCGAGGTCCGCAACGCCGGCGATTTTTTTGGGATTTCCCTTCTGAACGATGATTCCCTGCTCGCGCCGGCAGAAATTAACCACGGCCGGCAGATTCCCAAGTTCCTCCGACGCGTAGGCGAAATTGTACTCGCTCTCGTCGTCCTGGAGCAGATGGCTGGCCGCCAGATGGCAGAGATCCCGCCGCAGCGCCCGCAGGCCGCCCATGCTCCCCAGGTTGCCGAAGACCGCCAGGTGTTCGGCGGTCATGGTGTTGAAGAGCGTAATGGCCCGGTCCAGGAGCAGGTCGTTGCTTCCGGCGATGACCAGCAGGCCCTTGTAGGGGACCGCGCCCACGTCGCGTTTGGGGAAATTGATGGTATTGGCCTCCACCCACTGCTCGACCAGGTGCTGGGGGAACAGCCATTTGCCCGTGATCTTGGTGGCCGGCAGCCCCTTCTCGGACACGAGGGTGTAAACCATTTTTTCGTTTACGTTGAGAAATTTCGAAACCTCTTTGGTGGACAACAGTCTGGCCATAGCCCCTCTGCCTATCCGATTATGTTTGAAATCGTAAGTTGTTTAAAACATCAACACCGCGGCGTCAAACGGTTTTGGCCGAAGATCCAATATACGACTTAAAATAACCAAAAATTACCTTGATTGGCGGCAAGAGATCGGGCAGTGACAACAAACCGTTTGGTTAGGCTGTGGTGGTCTTGTGATGGTAGGGGCAGATTGGGTTCAAGGGGCAGCCGGGGCACTGGGGCTTTCGGGCCGTGCAGGTCTCACGGCCGAAGAAGATCAGTCGAAGGGAGAAGTCGCTCCATTCCTTTTTGGGAATGACCCGCATGAGGTCGAGCTCGATTTTCTTGGGGTCATTGTGCCGGGTCAGCGCGAGCCGGTTGGATATCCGGGCGACATGGGTGTCCACAACGACGCCCGGCGTATCGAACGCGGCGCCGAGCACGACGTTGGCCGTTTTGCGCCCGACGCCGGGCAGCCGCACCAGTTCTTCGATGGTCCGGGGCACCCGGCCGCCGTGATGGTCGACGAGGGCCTGGGAACAGGCCTTGATATTTCTGGCCTTGTTCCGGTAAAAGCCGGTCGGTCGAACAATCCTTTCGATTTCAGCGGTGGATGCGGCAACGAAATCCTCCGGTCGGCGCATCTGCTTGAACAATTCGGGCGTCACGCGGTTCACCTGGTTGTCCGTGCACTGGGCGGAGAGAATCGTGGCGACCAGCAGCTCGAACGGATTGCGGTAGAACAGCTGCGGCTGAACCTGAGGATAGCGCGTGTTGAGAAACGATAGGATTCGCGCGGCGCGTTCGCTGCGTTTCATGATATTTCCCGAGTGTACCGATCAGAGTCGGTTGAATTCCCGGCCGGCCGACCTACTATATACGGACGTTTCAGGCGCGGCGGGACGCACCCATCGGCCGGCAGAGCATATAGACCGGTCGCCGCAGATTCGTCAAGCCGAAGATCGGCGGCCAAGCCACCAGCGGAAAGGATGAAAACATGGACTCCGAAAAGCGCAGGGTACGCGCCCTGGGGCTTTGCTCCGGCGGGCTCGACAGCATGCTGGCGGGGCTGATCCTGCGCGCGCAGGGCATCGAGGTCGAATGGATCGCCTTTGAAACGCCGTTTTTTTCATCGGCCAAGGCCCGCAAGGCCTCGCGCCTGACCGGCATCCCGCTGACCGTCCGGCCGATTTTCGACCAGTACATGATCATGCTGCGCAACCCGCCGGCGGGCTACGGCCGGCAGATGAACCCGTGCATGGACTGCCACACGCTGATGTTCCGATTGGCCGGCGATCTCATGCGCGCAAAGGGGTTCGATTTCCTCTTCAGCGGAGAGGTCTTGGGCCAGCGCCCCATGTCGCAGACCAAACCTTCTCTGCGTTACGTCGAAAAGCATTCCGGCCTCGGCGGCTATATCATCCGGCCGCTCAGCGCGAAGCTGCTGCCGGAAACCATTCCCGAGCAGCAGGGGCTGGTGGACCGTGAGCGCCTGCTCGACATCCACGGCCGCGGCCGCAGAGACCAGATCGCGCTCGCCCGGGAATTCGGCATCAGCGACTACCCGGCCCCGGCCGGCGGCTGCCTGCTCACGGACAAGGGCTTCAGCGCACGGCTGAAGGACCTCTTCGATCACAGCCCCGCGGCGGCCGAAAACGAGATCCATCTGCTTAAATTCGGCCGGCATTTCCGATTGAACCCGCAGGCCAAGCTCATCGTCGGGCGGACCGAAACCGACAACGAGAACATTCTCCGCCACCACGACCCGGCGCGGGATACGGTGCTCGATGTGCGGGACTATCCGAGCCCGATCGGCATTCTGCCCGGCGGCGCGGACGAGCGCACCGTTTTCCTTGCCGCGTCCATCTGCATCGGCTACAGCAAGGCTCCCAAGCTCGCACCGGCAGGCGTTGTCGTGAAACGGCCCGATGGCGAACAGGTCATCCAGGCGATCGGGCTGCTGCCGGACGATGTGCGCCGGCTGATGATTTAGCTGTATTGCCAAGCGTCTCAACCGGATGTCTTTTTTGTTCCATAATAGCGTGTAACTTTTAAATCGAGA
>CAZEKN010000320.1:0-3210 GCA_964512755.1 uncultured Desulfatibacillum sp.
GCCATGCGGACAGCGTCGAGATCTCGCATGTGCTCAAGGCCATGGCGGTGCCGGTGGAATGGGCCAAAGGCACGCTGCGTCTGACCACCGGACGGATGACGACGATAACGGAGATCGATCGGGCCGCGGACGTCATTGTTAAATCAGTAAGAGCGATGCGAGAAGAGCAGGGGAAACGCGGTGAAGGGGGTGGGTGAGCCCCACCCCCCTTTTGGGCGAGTTAGAAGAAGCGGTATTGAAGGCCGAGGGCCACGCCCCAGACATCCTTGTCGTATTCGGTGTCGGCCGGGGCTCTGGACGAGTTCGCATCCGTTTTCACGGATTGATACCAGACCTTAATGGCGCTGGCCGTGATGCTCAAACGCTCGATCGGGCTCCAGACAAGGCCCAAACCGATCGTATCGGCATCCAGTTCCGGCGCTTCCGGCAGCAGGTCCACTGACTCCATGCCTTTGATTTCGGTGTGCATGTAGCCCACGCTGAACTTCCACTGCGGATTCAGGATGTACTCCAGCGCGAGGCCGATGTCGTAGCTGTTGCCGGGCATGGAGTCCTGAAAGCGGGCGCCCTCCAATTTGGCCTGCTGCTCTAGGTAATACGTCAGGTTCGGCTCGATGCGCAGAGTCCCCGGGATGATGAAATAGGAGACACCGACCCCGACATATCCCGGCAGGTCTTCCCGCTCGTGGGTCCCATCCGCCCAGCCGACGCCTCGGGAGACAGCCTCACCGGGGGAGGTGTCCTTGGTGTCGGACTTGAAATTGAGCTTCGTGTTGGACATGTAAGTCAGCCCGATGTTGAGATCCCTGATGGGCGCCCAATCGAGGCCTAAAAAGTAGTTGAAGGCCTCGTCCGTGCGCTCGATCTTGACGTCGACCGTGTTGATGGCCCCTTGCGCCTTGCCCTTGAATTCCTGATAGGCATCGACATAACGCACGCCGCCGCCGATTGAAAGCGAATCGAAGATCTTGAAGGCGCCTCCCAGGCTGTAGCCGACATAGTAGCTGTCTGCTTCTATGGACTGGTCTATATTGTTGGGATTTCCGGTAGGCCCGCCCAGGTAAGTCCCCAAGCCTCCAAATGGGGTGGGAAGAGACAGCATGGTCGTGCGCGCATTGCCGTCGTTGTAGTTGACCTCTCCGCCGCCGCCTGGGATGGTGACGGCGAAAAAGGCGGACCACCGATCCTGCTTGTAGACCGCGAACAAGCCGGGGATGATGGACGGTTCCTCCGAGTCCAGCGTCCCTCCGGTCAATGAAAGAGGCCCAATGGCGCTGGGCAGTTGGTTGGAATAATCCTTCATCAGGTAAATGACATCCGCCTTCATGTAGAGGCCGTCCTGCATCATCGCCGTGCCGGCCGGGTTGAATGCGGCGGCGTCGGCCATGTCCGTGGCAGCGTTGCGGTTCAACGTACGGAGGTAATCGGCACTCAGATTCTGCTTGTTGATGACGCCGCCGGCCTGAAGCGATGATGCCAGTCCGACGATTAGCAAAACAACACCGACCGCGATAATCCGTTTTCGCATAATCTCCTCCCTCCTTTTTACCCGATGAAATACCTGGTTTCCGTTGGTCCTGCTTCTCCTGCCGTCATTGCAGAGGTTCACGGGAATAGCTGTGCTGGTTAAGTACCGAGGATTATTACCGAGAAAAAATCAGGCATGCAAGAGCAAATTTAGCTTCTTTTCAATTTTAATAGAATAAGCTCCAAAATTTTTATGAAGACGATTCTGCTGAATAAAACAGCACCGTACCTCTTTTTAAAACATAGCCGACCGATCTGAAATCTTATCTCTTCAAACTGTTTGCGGTACCGGCCGGATCATTATATAGGGGAGCCGTTTTTCAAATTCTTCGCACCACAGCCAGGGAAGGATACTTCAGCCGAATGGATTTATGGCTCTTGCTCAAAGCAGCTATATTGGGAATCGTCGAGGGCGTGACGGAGTTTATCCCGGTCTCCTCCACGGGGCATCTGATCTTGAGTCAGGACTTCCTTGACTTTACGGGCAGGAAGGAGAACGCTTTCATCATATTTATTCAACTTGGAGCCATTCTGGCGGTTGTCTGGCTCTATCGAAAAAAATTCATCGATGTGATCCTCAACCTGCGCTCCCAGCCACAGGCTCGCGGTCTAGCTGCCAACCTCGTCGTTGCAACCCTTCCAGCCGTTGTGATTGGATTGCCTAGCGAAAAATGGATCGAAGCGAATTTATTCCGCCCTATTCCGGTGGCGTTAGCCTTTGTCGCCGGCGGCCTGGCAATCCTGTTGATCGAGCGCTGGCGCAAAACTCCCAATGTGGAAAGCGTCGACCACATTCCGCTGAAACAAGCATTTGGGGTGGGGATGATCCAGGTTTTAGCCATCCTTTTCCCGGGGATCTCGCGCTCGGGCGCTACCATTATGGGCGGACTTGTGCTGGGGCTCTCGCGCAAGGCTGCAACCGAGTTCTCATTCTTCTTGGCAATTCCGGCCATGTTGGGCGCTTCGTTCATCAAGCTCATTAAGGCAAGAGAGCTGATGTCGGTAGCAGATCTCCCTGTATTCACGGTAGGATTCGTCGTCTCCTTCCTTTCTGCATTAATGGTCATCCGCAGCCTTTTATCCTACGTCGCGCGCCGGTCTTTCGTCCCGTTTGCATGGTACCGCATTTTAGTCGGTGCATTGATCCTCATCCTGTACTGGAATCGCAGCACCTTCTAAAAGAAGACGTGAACTGATTTACCTAAAATTGACCGTTTAGCTACCCAACCCCAAGCGGGCCAAACTCCAGTCGAATCATAATCAACTGATATTAAAAGTTATTATTGCATACACGCTATGTGTGCATGTATTTTGCTTACAGCGTCGATATTATTGAGGAGTTAAATCCTCAATGCCCTCATAATGAGCAGCTGGCTTCTCGGATGCGCGTGCATCTTTCATGGGTGACTTTCACAACCGCAGATTGAAAGCTCATCGCAGGAAACAACGGCATCCCTGGAAGCCAAGGAAGGGGCAGAGATCGTCAGATCCCTGCCCTTCTTTTTTGTGCGCCCGGGCAGGGCGCACCCACTAGGAAACCCCCTGGCAAAAGATCGCCGACCGTGCTAAAGAGAGCGCGGGGCTTTCGACCCTGGCGCATCGCACCCTGTCCAGCACAAAACCCGATTATGAAATTCTGTCCGACTTGCGGCCAACCGGTCGCAGAGGAAATCGCTGCCTGTC
>CAZEKN010000321.1:0-3192 GCA_964512755.1 uncultured Desulfatibacillum sp.
CTTCCGATCACCAGCTCGATGGTGTGTTCGTGGTAGCGGGAGAGGGCCATCCCGGCCGCCAGCCGGGTGAACCGGCCGTCGATTCGCGCCTCGCTGAACCCGTTTTTGACGGCGCGGTCGAGCACCTCCTTGTGAAAGCCCTTGCGGCCCAGCACTTTGAGCGCCAGCAGCCGGGCCGAACGCCGGCCGTATCGGCGCTGAATCTGTTCGGCAATGACCGCCTGAGTTTGAGCGGCCAGCGGCCGGCCGCAGCCCGGGCAATGCGGCGTGCCGAGCTTGCTGTAGAGCAACCGCAGGAAGTGGTAGATTTCGGTCAGGGTGGCCACGGTGGAGCGCCGGCTGGCGTGGCTGATGCGCTGCTCGATGGCGACCGTCGGCGCCAGCCCGGTGACGAGATCGACGTCCGGCCGCTCCAGGACTTTCATGTACTGGCGCACATAGGGGGCCAGGCTCTCGAGATAGCGGCGCTGACCTTCGGCGAAAAGTATGTCGAAGGCCAGGGTGGATTTCCCCGATCCGGAAACCCCGGTCAGGACGACCAGCTGCCGATGGGGCAGCGTCAGGCTGATATCCTGCAGGTTGTGCTCGCGGGCGCCTCTCAGCTCGATCACGCCAGCCGCCGATTGGGCGTGATACGCGCCGGCCGCCTCGGCGATGCGCGGCGCGGCGGGTAGGGCCGCTTTTTTCAGCCGGCCCAGGCCGGTGAGATAGGTTTTCAGGAACCGGCCGGTATGCGAGCGCTCGACGCCAACCACGGCCTCCGGCGGTCCGGCCGCCACGAGCTCGCCGCCGGCATCGCCGCCTTCCGGCCCCAGGTCGATCACCCAATCGGCCGTCTTGATCACGTCCATGTTGTGCTCGATCACGAGCACGGTGTGGCCGGCCTCGACCAGACGCCGCAGACAGGCCAGGAGGGTTTTGATGTCCTCGAAGTGCAGGCCGGTGGTGGGTTCGTCGAAGATGAACAGCTTGCGCGCCGCCCCGCCCTCGTCGGCCCGAAGGTAGCGCGAGAGTTTGAGGCGCTGGGCTTCTCCGCCGGACAGCGTGCTGAGCGACTGGCCGAGCCGCATGTAGCCCAGGCCGACGTCCGACAGCGGCCGGAGGGCCGCGGTCACCGCCTTATCCTCCGCGAAGAACTCCAACGCCTGGTCCACGGTCAGATCGAGGATGTCGGCGACGGTCCGGCCGCGGTAGGCCACCTCCAGCACCTCCGGCCGGAACCGCCGGCCGTTGCAGTCCGGGCAGGGCAGATAGACGTCCGAGAGAAACTGCATCTCCACCTTTTCGAACCCCTCACCCCGGCAGGTTTCGCAACGGCCGCCGGCGACATTGAAGGAGAAATGGCTCGGGCCGAAATTGCGGCGGCGGGCGTCGTCGGTCTCCGCCAGCCGTTTGCGGATGGAATCGAAGGCCTTGGTGTAGGTGAGCGGATTGGCCCGGGGTGTCCGGCCGACGGCGCGTTGATCCACCAGCAGCACGTCGTCGATGTGCTCGATACCTTCCAGGGTCCGGTGCCGGCCGGGCCGGCCGTCGGGATCCCCCAAAGCACGCTTGACCGCCCGGTAGAGGACGTCTTCCGCGAAGGTCGACTTGCCCGACCCGGAGACGCCGGTCAGACAGACCAGCAGGCCGAGCGGGATGCCGACATCGATGTCCTTCAGGTTGTTCTCGGCCGCGCCGCGGACGGTGAGCCAGTGGCCGTTGGCGGACCGTCGCTGCCCCGGCAGGGGAATCCGGCGCAGGCCGCGCAGGTACTGGCCGGTCAAGCAGCCGTTCACCTCGGCCGTCGGACCGAAGTACATCAGCTGGCCCCCGTCCTGGCCGGCCCGCGGCCCGAGGTCCAGAATGAAGTCACTTTCGCGGATGATCTCGGGGTCGTGTTCCACGACGACGACGGTATTGGCGAGGTCCCGCAAGCCCTTGAGGATACGGACGAGGCGGTGGCTGTCGCGCGGGTGCAGCCCGATGCTGGGCTCGTCCAGGACGTAAAGCGAGTGGACCAGGGATGATCCCAGCGCCGAGGTCAGGGCGACCCGCTGGACTTCGCCGCCCGATAGGGTGCGCGATTGCCGGTCCAGGGTCAGGTACCCCAGGCCCACGTCGCGCAGGTACGTAAGCCGGCGGCGGACCTCGTCGCGGACCATGCGGCCGGCCTCATCAGCGTCGGGCACGGCCAGGCGGTCGAAGAAGGCCAGGGCTTGATCCACGTTCAGCGCATAGACCTCGGCGATGGTCAGCCCGGCCAGGCGGTAGAGCCGGGGCTCGTCCCTGAACCGGGTTCCCTGGCAGCGCGCGCAGACATCGTAGCTGCGGTAGCGCGAGAGGAAGACCCGCACATGCATTTTGTACGTGCGGTTTTCGAGCCAGCGGAAGTAGCCCTCGATCCCGTAGTAGGACGGCGTGCCCGCAATGATCGCCTGTTGCTGTTCGAGCGCGAGGTCCCGGAAGGGACGGTCCAGCGGGATCTTCTGCTTTCGGCAGAACGCCGCCAGGTCGTCGAACTCCATGCGCCCGTCCGATCTCCGGCCGAACGGCTTGATGGCGCCATCCGCCAGGGACAGCGATCGGTCTGGGATGATCAGGTCCAGGTCGATCCCGATGGTGCGGCCGAATCCGCGGCAGGCGTCGCAGGCGCCGATGGGGCTATTGAACGAAAAAAGATTGGGCAGCGGCGCACTGTAGCTGATCCGGCAGGCGGCGCATTCCAGCCGGCGGCTGAAGGCCGCGTGGCCGTCCGGCGGCATCCACACGTCGACGCGTCCGCCGCCGAAACGAAAAGCGAGCTCGACCGAATCCAGCGCGCGCTTTTTTTCATCAGCCCGGAACAGCCACCGGTCGGCGACCACCGCGATTTCGGTTTCGCCCGGAGCCGGATTCCACTCCTCGATGGAAGCGATGCGACCGCTGCAATACAGGCGGTCGAAGCCGAGCGGCATCAGCGTGCCCCGAAGCTCGCCCATTCCGGCTCCGTTCAAAGGGTATGGAAACGTGATGATCACCGGCGTGCCGTCCGGCAGGCCTTGCAGCCGGTGCCAGACGTGCTCCGGCGTCTCGGGCTCCACCGGCCGGCCGCAGGATCGGCAGTGCAGTCGCCCGAGGCGCGCATAGAGCAGCTTCACGTAGTCCGTGATCTCGGTCATGGTGCCGACCGTGGAGCGCGAGGTCCGTACGGGGTCCTTGCGGTCGATGGCG
>CAZEKN010000322.1:0-3177 GCA_964512755.1 uncultured Desulfatibacillum sp.
TCGCGGCGGACGAGCTGACCGCGCGGGTCCTCGGGCTGACCCGGCCAAGCCTGGTGTCGACCGCCAGCCTCAATGTGGCTGGATGCGCGAAAAGAAAGCTGCAACGCCAGGCACCGTCCCCTCGCAAACGAAATCGGCCGGTGCCGATTCATCCTATTCCCTGTAACCAAAAGGGGCTTGGGGATGTTCAAACTGACTGGCTTGGAAACCCGGACTCAAGGGCTTTGCGCCGGGTTCGGGTTTTTTGGTTTTACCACAGTCATCGTCCGTGAAAGGAATTCCAACCGTGCGAGCCGAACCCATAGAACGTCTTAAAGAGAAGCTGATCGCCAGGCTCCGCGAACTCGGACCGGCCGGGGCGACCAAAGCCAAGCTCGGTGTCAAAGGTCCGAAAGGCAATGCCGCGCAAGCCCTGCAGGAATTGCTGAGCGACCGGAGCGCAGCCAATATCGGCAGCGCTGCACGTCCCTGCTATGTTCTCAGCGAGCATTTCAATCCCCTGGAAAGGGCTTGCGAGCGGATCGAACGCAACATGGGGTCGCAGAAACCGGTCCGGAGCGACACGCTGGATCTATGGGTCAAACGGGAGCTGGAGAAGGGATGTCAGGGCGAAGTCCGCAACAAAATCGACGAGGCCATCGATTGGCTGGTGAAGGAAAAGCGGCTGTTGAGACTGCGTCGCGGCCGATCGTTTTACTGGGCGTCCGCTGAAAGATTGAAAACGCTGCTCGTTTCGGAAAAGCCGCTGCCGGGTGATGCGGGCGATGAGTCGGCCCGGCCCTCACTCGCCCCGGCGGCCGGCCCAGTCGACCACCGGCTCGTACAGGCCGCATACCAGCGGCTCCGGTCCCGTTTGGGCTATCGCAACGTGGAAATATCCGAACTGCAACGCGAGCTCGGCATTCCCATGGATGCGCTCAAGCTCCATCTGCTGGAAGAGAGCCGGGACGGGCGTGCCGTATTGAGTCTGGGGGATTGGTCGGTGTCCTCGGACGCCATCCGCGCCGGAGCAATCGAACTTTTCGGCCAGCCGCATCTGCTGGTGCGATTCGATACGGAATAGGGTTGCCATGGATATCAATCCCTTTGAAAGCGTCATCGTGTCGGAGCCGCGGCGCATCGAAAGACCGGTGCCCGGGCTGAACGATTTGCCGCTGGAGAGGCTGCTGGAGCGGGTCGGCAAGCTGGCCGCCGGAGAATTCCCGAAAGCCGTGAAACTCAACGGTGCCCAGTTCATCCAATCGCCGGCGCCCGGCTACGGCAAGTCGCACTTGATCGGCCGGCTGTTCAAACAGCTGCGCGGCCGCGCCACACTGATCTATTTGCGGCCGTTCACCAATGCCTCCACATGCTGGAAATCCATTCTGCTCAGAATGGTGCAGGAGCTCGAATTCCCCGAAAGCGCCGATGCCGATTTCTGCGCGGCCGATGAGCCCAACCAGCTCGAGGCTCTGGTTCACGGCATCCTGGTCAACGTGGTGGTCAACGGGCTGCAGAACGGCATTATCCGCCACCGGCACCCGGAGGGCGCCGCCGGCTATTTCCAGCGCGCCACGCTGAAACAGCTGCGCTCCAACCGGGAGTGGGTTGCGTGGGTCGGCAAAAAGAAAGCCGGACTCGCCGAACTGATGGAAAGACAACTCAAACAAAAGGGAATTCTGCTGAGCGCCTCACCGCTCTCATGGTTCAGTGTCCTTCTACGCTATGCCTATTTCCCAAAATCGTACGAACTGCGCCAAAGCTGCCTGGACTGGCTGCGCGGCGGCAGCATCGACGAAGACGACGCCGGTCGGATCGGCATTCTGCCCGGAGACCGTCCGGTTCACGACCTCGCGATCGACCCGGCCAATGAAACCGCCAAGCATCGCATCGTGGACTTCTGTGGCTTGGCCGGCTTCTACCGGCCGTTCGTGTTCTGCTTTGACCAGACCGAAAACTACGGTGCCGATCCCGTGATCGCCAAGTGCCTGGGAATCGTCATTCAGGGTCTGGTGGACGACTGCCCGAACCACATGACGGTGGTCACGGCCAACCAGCACCCCTGGCGCCAGGCGGTGCAGCCGCACTGGGAGCACGCCCATGTCGATCGAATGGCCCGACCCGCGTTGGAATTGGGAGGGTTGCGGAAGGAGCAGGCCAGAACACTGATCGAAATACGCCTTCATGGCTGGGACAAAGCGGCCCTCCGTGCGAAGGGAATTCTGAACCCTGAATGGCTGGATGAGGTCTTCCGCCAAAGCAAGGAAATCGGCATTAGGCATTTCCTGTTGAAATGCAGCGAGCAATGGCTGGCCGGCAGCCTCCGGCCCGAGCCCCAACCGAAACCGTCTGATCCCGCGAAGGAGATAGAAGACACGTTTCAGGCCTACGTCAACCAAATCAAGACCCAGCCGAAACGGCTGGTCTACGATCCGGACGCACTGTTCTGGCTGGTCCAGGAAGTCGCCTGCCGGCAGGGAGTGGCCTTCAAGAAATTCAAAAGCACCCGTGGCTATTTGGTGGCGCGCTGGGATGTCGATGGCCGGAAAGTATATTTCGGCTTCGAAGCCGGCCATCATTTCAGGCGCTGGCAGGCCATCCAGCAGGAGGCCGGCCGCTACCATGCAGCGGACGCGTCGAGCAAGGTCGTATTCTTCCGCACGCCGGAGTTGCGGTTCATACCGGGCTCCGGCTGGAAGAGTGCACCTGAAATCACGGCGGCCAAGCGGGGCTACCTTCACATTCTGGTGATCGGCCGCGAGACCATGGCCCAGCTGTACGCGGCCTACGATCTTTACCTGGATGCGGCGGAGGGCAACCTTCCGTTTAAAACCGATCAAGTGACCGACTTCATCCGCAGCCGCTTGAAGCCGGTCTGGGACCGAATTCTCGAGCCTGCCCCGGATAAGTGGGGCGGAGAGCCGCCCGAGGCTGGGCATAAACCTCCGGATGAAAGCAATGAGCCTAAGAAGACGTTGATTCATAAAATTCGCGACATCGTCAAGCGGGACAAATTCCTGAGCATCGCGGACCTGATGGCCAAGATCTCGCCGCCGGTGTCCGAAGAGGAGCTGCATCGGGCCAGGGCCTGCATCGCGGAAATCCAGGTTCACACCAGCCCCAATATGACTGTGCTGCAATGGCGGCCGAACAAGTGAAAAGGGGCAGCGTCGGCACCGGTGGTGCGACCCGGCCTCT
>CAZEKN010000323.1:0-3176 GCA_964512755.1 uncultured Desulfatibacillum sp.
TTTCTGCAAAGCATGGAGTGCTTCCGCCATGCCGATTTTCCCATCACCGTTTACATCAGCGGCGGGATTAATATTATCCGGCATTAAACCACTAACCCCCATGCCCGGGGCGGGCACAACGAAGGATGAAAATGGATTTATTGCAATAACGTGTTGAGTCACGGTATTCCACTGTTTAAGTAATTCTCTCAAAAAAACTTAATCAGGAGGAAGACCATGACTCGAAAAGATGATAGCAGAATTATCAGGATTGTGCATCCCATTTGTTGCGGACTGGATGTTCATAAAGAGAGTGTTTCGGCCTGCGTTATTTTTCCCGACAGCAATGGGGAAGAGCAACACGAGATTAAGGTATTTGGTACATTCACAGACGATTTAAAGCTGCTGCGGCAGTGGTTGTTGGATCATGAATGTCCGGTTGTGGCCATGGAGAGTACGGGGGTTTACTGGCGCCCTGTGCACAATGTATTGGAGCAAACGGTTCAAGTTGTTCTGGCCAATGCTCGGAACATGAAAAACGTTTCCGGGCGCAAGACAGACATAGGTGACAGTCGGTGGATCGCCGGATTGTTGCGACATGGTCTTTTAAAGGCAAGTTTCATTCCACCGATGACGGTTCGGCAATGGCGCGAACTGACGCGGCTACGTAAAAAGTATGTTCAATCAGTCGGTGATTACCGGAAACGGACACATAAGCTTTTCGAATCGGCAAACATCAAGATCGATTCTGTGGTGTCGGATTTGTTTGGTGTAACAGGCCGCAATCTGATGAAACTTCTGATTGTGGATCGGGAACTGACATTGACGGATATCGAGGCCTGTATTCGCGGGAAACTCAAAGGCAAAGAGGTGGAGCTGTTTCGATCCATTCAGGGGTTCTTCATGGGCCATCACCGGTTTATTTTGAAAACGCTTTTGGGGACGATTGCCAATTTGGAGGGACAAATTGAATCTCTTGATCGTCAGATCCGTAGTTTGATGAAGGATCAAAGTGATTTATTGGAGCGCATGAAGAAGGCTCCGGGCATATCAGACGTTTCGGCTTGTGACATTCTGGCGGAAATCGGTCCCACTTTGGATAGTTTTCCCACGGATACGGCATTGGTATCGTGGAGCGGTTTATGTCCTGGCAACAACGAAAGTGCCGGCAAACGAAAAAGCGGCCGAAGTCCGGTACGAAAGCATCATCTCAAGACCATTATGATTGAGGTGGCATGGGCAGCGATCAAGAAAAAAGGTTCCTATTTCAAGGACAAATATTATCGTCTCAAAGCCCGCCGAGGTGCAAAGAAAGCCATTGTGGCGATTGCTCACCGTATTCTTCTGGGAGTTTATCATGTCATCAAGGATGGAGCAGAGTTTCGAGATTTGGGGGAAGATTATCTGACACTCAGAAACAAAGAAAAGAAAGTTTTGTACCTGCAAAAGCAGGCTCTTGCCTTGGGATTCAATCTGATTCCACAAACGATACAATGAATAACGGATAAAAAATAAAGACATTCTTCACAGAGGTCGATTTAGAACTGAAGCCTGCGAGCGCGCGAAGTAACATGACCGATCAGCTTATGCACAACGAATTGTTGGTGCCCTTGTGGCAACCACGAATATAAAAATCACGAACCAAGCTGATTAATGAAGAATGTAGATGAATAAGGATGGGTATTGATCATTTTCATATAAAAAGGATTAGGAATGGATAAATATTCACGTAACCTGGCGTTTATTGTTCTGGCAGCGGGCCTTGGAAAACGGATGAAGTCCAATAAGGCCAAGGTGCTTCACGAGGTTCTCGGAAAACCAATGGTTCACTACGTTCTGGAAACTGCCACTCGGCTCGCCGATAGAAATGTTTATGTGATTGTCGGGTATCAGTCTGAAATCGTTCGGTCATCGATTGAAAAAAAATACGATGTTCAGTATGTTTATCAGGAAAAACAATTGGGTACCGGCCATGCTGTTTCATGCGCGCTGCCTTATCTTGAGTCACAGATTCAGCAGGTTGTTATTCTATGCGGGGATACCCCGCTCATCTCGCAATCAACGATAGAGTCCCTGATCCGGACGCACCGTAATTTAAAAAACGACTTAACTGTTCTTGCAGTCAATATGGACAAACCAACAGGGTATGGCCGAATTTTGCTGCATGAAAATCAACAAGTTGTCGGAATCGTGGAAGAAGCCGATGCGACAGATCTTCAGCGAAATATTAAAATTGTAAATACCGGTATTTATTGTGTTGATAAATCGTTTCTATCTGTTGCAATCGGAGCGCTGACGAATCACAATGCCCAGAAGGAATTGTATTTGACGGATATCGTTGAAATCGGTTTTCGGAAAAATAAAGCAATTACAGCGGTAATCGCTGAAGATCCCTCCGAGATGATGGGTGTGAACAGCCAGGAGGATTTGCGAAATGCTGAAGGTCAGATGCGTTTAAGGCTGTCAAAAAATCTTGACTTTCATATCTCTCCATGAGTATATAATCAATGAGGTGAAATGGTGGAAAACGAAGTGCTGTTGATGCAGCAATTTGAAGAAATAGAGCAGAAGGTAGAACGCTTGATCGCGATCTGTAGTTCGCTTGAGGCCAGAAATATCCAGCTTATGAATTCCATATCAAGACTGGAATCAGAAATTCATATCAAGTCAGAAGCTTTAGAAAAATTATCTGAAGAAAGAACAATGATCCGATCAAAAATTGATGTGCTTTTAGTGAAGTTGGAAAATATTGCAGAAATGGATTCGAATTCATCACAGTGAAAAGGCAGAGAAAGGCAAATAATTTTCCTTGGAAGATTATCTTATTATCACTCTTTTTGGCCAAACCTATAATTTCAAATTCGAGTCAGATAACCTGAGCGGATCAGAGGTTGTAGATATGCTGCTCAGTGAAGTCAATAAAGTGGAGTCCCAATTTCAACAACCCATTCATGTTAATAAATTTGTCATATTGATATTGGCCGCTCTCAACATCACCCTTGAGAAAATTGCCTTAAAAAGCAATTACCAGCATCAGTTGACAAAACTCAGTGACAGATCAGCAGAATTGATCCATCGACTGGATGAATGTATCGTTCCACTTTCTGATTCGACGGCAATTGAAACCCTGTAGGTGTTTTATTCCTGTTAATGGAATCGTTCCAACAGGTGGATGACTTAAAACACATATTATATGC
>CAZEKN010000324.1:0-3172 GCA_964512755.1 uncultured Desulfatibacillum sp.
AAAGCACCGCCCCCATGGCGTGCTCGCGCACCCCGAAGCGCAGGTAGCGCCCGTCGTAGGCGTCTTTCTGGAAATCCCGGGCGCCCTTGATCACCGTATTGTTGGACGGCGATAGATCCGCCGAGCCGCCCATCAAGGCCGGCACCCGTGCGGCCACGGCGTTCAGGGCCTGGCCGAAGGCCGCACGCGTGGCGATCGGCTTGCCGTCGGCGAACGTCGGCAGGTCCGCATCCCAGCCCGCCGGCAGACTCCCATCCATGGCCCGACGCCAGCTTTCGGCCAGTTCAGGGTGCTGGCGGGCCCACGCATCCCATTTTCGGCACCAGGCCGCCTCGGCCCGCTCGCCCTTCGCCACGCAGCGTTCGAAATGGTGCCGGACCGTTTCCGGCACGCTGAAGCTCTCGTCGGCGGGCATCCCCAGCCGCAGCTTGGTCAGGCGAATTTCCTCGGCGCCCAGCGGGGCGCCGTGCGCCTCGTGAGACCCCTGCTTGTTGGGGCTGCCGTAGGCGATCTGGGTGCGGCACAGGATCAGCGAGGGCCGGCCGGTTTCCGCCTGGGCCGCCCGAAAAGCCTGCTCGATGGCGCCGAGGTCGTTGCCGTCCCGGACCCGCAGCACGTGCCAACGGTAGGCGCTGAAGCGGCGCGCCACGTCCTCTGTAAAGGCCAGCTCCGTGCCGCCGTCGATGGTCACATGGTTGTCGTCGTAGAGGCAGATCAAACGCCCCAGTCCCAGGTGTCCGGCCAGCGAGGACGCTTCGGCGCTCACACCTTCCATCAGGTCGCCGTCGCCGCAGAAGACATAGGTGAAATGATCGACGATCTTCCGCGCCCCCCGGTTGAAGCGCGCCGCCAGGTGGCGTTCGGCGATGGCCATGCCGACCGCGTTCGCAAATCCCTGGCCCAACGGCCCGGTGGTCGTCTCCACGCCCGGCGTGTGGCCGAATTCGGGATGCCCGGGAGTCCGGCTGCCCCACTGGCGAAACCGCCGAAGCTCGGCCAGCGGCAGGCCGTAGCCGCACAGATGCAGCAGGCCGTATAGCAGTGCCGAGGCATGGCCGGCGGACAGCACGAAACGGTCCCGATCCGGCCAGCCGGGGTTCCGGGGATGGTGCTTCAGCACCCGGGTCCAGAGCACGTATCCGGCCGGCGCCAGCCCCATGGGAGCGCCGGGGTGGCCGGATCGGGCGGCCTCGACGGCGTCCATCGCCAGCGTGCGGATCGTGTTGACGCAGAGCGCATCGATTGATGGTTTGGTCTTGGCCATTTGGTGCTCCTATAGCAATTCGGGAAAACCGCTCAACTCACTTCCGCCGCTTGGAAGCCAGCAGCTTCTCGATTGGTGTCGATTTGAGGCCGAACGCTTCAGCCACGCCGGGGTAAGTCACCTTGCCGTCGATGATGTTGATCCCCTGGGCGATTTCAGGATTTTCCAGGGCCGCCCGCCGCACCCCCTTGTCGGCAATCTCGATGGCGTAGGGCAGCGTCGCGTTGGTCAGCGCGATGGTCGAAGTCATGGACACCGCCCCGGGCATGTTGGCAACGCAATAGTGGATGATGCCGTCGACCTCATAGATGGGGTCGTCGTGGGTGGTGGGACGCGCGGTTTCGATGCAGCCCCCCTGGTCGATGGCCACGTCCACGATGACGGTGCCCTTCTTCATGAGCTTGAGCATGTCGCGGGTGATGAGCCGCGGCGCCGCGGCGCCGGGGATCAGCACCGCGCCCACGACCAGATCCGCCTCCTGCAGGTAGCGGCGGACATTGGCGGGGCTGGAATAGACCAGGAAGCAGTTCGGCGGCATGACGTCGCTCAGGTAGCGCAGCCGCTCCAGCTGGGTGTCCAACAGATAGACCTTGGCGCCCAGCCCGCAGGCGATCTTGGCGGCGTTGACGCCGACCACCCCGCCGCCCAGGATCAGGACGGTGCCGCTGTCCACTCCCGGAACGCCGCCCAGCAGCTTGCCCTTGCCGCCGTAAGTCTTTTCGAGGTACTTCGCGCCCTCGTGCACGGCCATCTTGCCCGCCACCTCGCTCATCGGGGTGAGCAGCGGCAGGGAGCCGTTGGCCTTCTTGACCGTTTCGTACGCCACCGCCGTGCAGCCGCTCCGGAGGATGGCCCGGGTCAGGGACTCGGAGGCGGCGAAGTGGAAATAGGTGAACACCACCTGCCCCTTGCGGATCAGCGGGTACTCCACCGGCAGGGGCTCCTTGACCTTCATGACCATCGCGCACTTGGCATAGATCTCCTTGGGCGCGGCCAGGATGGTCGCTCCGGCCTTTTGATACTGCGGGTCGCTGAACCCCGAACCTTCGCCGGCACGGGTCTCCACGCACACGGCATGGCCCCGGGCGACCAGCTGCTCCACGCCGGCGGGCGTCATGGCCACCCGGCTCTCCTTGGTTTTGATTTCCTTTAGCACGCCGACGATCATGATGCCCCCTCCCCCTTCTGGTGGTTATCTTTCCTCGATCGGAACGTAATCGCGTTCCCGCGGCCCGCAGTAGACCTGCCGCGGCCGGCACAACTTCCAGGCCGGGTCGTCCATGCTCTCCTTCCACTGGGCGATCCAGCCCGGCAGCCGGCCGATGGCGAACAACACCGTGAACATGTTGGTGGGAATGCCGATCGCCCGCAGCACGATGCCGCTGTAGAAATCCACATTCGGATACAAATGGTGCTCGACGAAGTAGTCGTCCTTCAGGGCGATCGCCTCCAGCTCGCGGGCCACATCCAGCAGCGGGTCGGACAGTCTGAGCTTTTCAAGCAGAACATGCGCCATTTGTTTCATGATCCGGGCCCGCGGGTCGTAGGTCTTGTACACGCGGTGGCCGAACCCCATCAGGCGATAGGGATCGTTCTTGTCCTTGGCGCGCGCCACCATTGCGGCCAGGTTGCCATGGCGGGACATCTCGGCGAGCATCTCGATCACGGCCTGGTTGGCGCCACCATGCAACGGCCCCCACAGGGCCGCGATGCCGGCCGAAATGGCGGCATAGAGGTTCACCCGGGCGCTGCCGACCACCCGAACCGCGGCGGTCGAGCAGTTCTGTTCGTGGTCGGCATGCAGGATCAGGAACACGTTGAGGGCCTTGACCACGTCGGGGTCCAGCTCGTACGGTTTGACCGGCGAGTCGAACATCATGTTGAGAAAGTTGGCGCAATAGGTCAGAT
>CAZEKN010000325.1:0-3151 GCA_964512755.1 uncultured Desulfatibacillum sp.
GAAGTCGTTGCAGGAGCTGAGCATTTGCTGAGCCTGGTCGGCCCCGGCAATCAAGAAGCCTTCCAGCCGGAACGGATTGCCGAGCTCATGGAGTTCGTCACCCGTTCTAAAAAGAACGGAGTGCTTTTTACGGCCGAGCCCGGCAAAGGATTCTCCTCCAGCTACAATGAAGTGGATGTGCGCACCCGCCTGGCCGATCTGCTTCAGTATGCTTTCAACCCTGCGATCCCCTGGTTTGCCACCAGCCCGTCCTCGCTGCGCAGCAGCTCCTGGATGCAGACGGACAAGCCCTGGACGAGTCTGCCCCGGCTGTGGGAGCTGCTCGAAAAAGCCGAAACGCCGGTGGTGATCCGGGGGCGGGAGACGGTTGAAAACACGCCGGACATGTTTTCCGGAGGATATTACCGCTATGACCTTCACCGGACCCTGATCGTATTCAACAGCGGGTCGCGGCGGTCCGTGATTTCCATTTCCAAGCAAGCGGATGTGTCCGACGTCGGCCGCAAGGGCTATATTGTCGGAAACGACGAGGACTGGAACTATTTTTATTCCGGCGAGCCGGGCCTGAACGTCACCGGCCTGGGTTGGGTCAAGTCCTACATGTATGACTCGGCCGGGATTTCCGTTTACACCGAGGCCGGCCAGGGCCAGGCGCTCGTGCGCGCAGCCAGCTTCAAATGGCTGCGGGCCGGCTGGTCCAACATCAACATGGTGCAGAACGATCACATCTACCAAGGCATGATGCGATTCGCGCGGGCCTTCAAGGAAGTTCTGGAATCCCCCCGTTTGCCGGCCGTGAAAACCTTTGAAAATGACTGCCGGACCATCGCTGAGTTTTCGGATTCCGCGATGCGGGACCAAATGACATCCTACCGCCAGCTGCTGGTCCTGCGTGCGGAAAAGCTTGAAGGCGGGGCCCGCCGCCATCTGCCGGAGGCATTTCATTCCGAAGGCTACTGGCAGGGTCTGAAACGGGAAGAAATGGAATCCTCACTGGTGCTGGAGACCCTCAAGCGCTACCTGGGGAAGTCCCCCGCAGACGGGCGCTCGCTAACCTTTTTGCCAGCCTCTCAATCCCCGCGCCAGGGCGGCTAACGCCTGCGGCGCAGCGGCGACCGACGCGACGCTCTGTTCCACGATGCCGAGCGCCAGCCGGGTCGGCCCGCCCATGAGCGCTCAGCCCACGCGTCCGAGCCCCGCCGCATAATAGGCCGCAACCAGGGTCGTACACGCCGGCAGGAGAAGTTCCGTCGCCGGCGGCGGAAGACGACGATGGTCATCTCGAAAGCGCAGAAGTGCAGGAACAATATCATCAGGACCAGGTGAACGGTTGCGGACGCGAGCAGCGCTGAAATTCCGGGTTGACGCCGTGGCAGGGATGTTTAGAATGCTTGAAGAAATCCGCCATGGGCGGAACCCTTCAGGAGGACGTTCATGAAAATATTTGCGACTCTGTTGACTCTGGCCGTTTTAGGTTTTGCTGCGAATGCCTATTCGGCCTCTCCGCCTAACAAGGAGACATACAACATCACCAACGCCGAAGGCTACAACACGCATTTCGGCAACATAGACCCCAACAAGGACGGCAAGGTGAACTGGCCGGAGTTCAAGGCCCATTTCCCTAAAGCGGATGAAAAAGCGTTTTCCGCGATCGACTTGAACAAGGACGGAGCCATCGACCATGACGAGTGGCACGACTTCAAGGCGGCCTACGACTTGAAGCACAAAGACTGACGGATCCGTCAGGGTCATCCCGATGCGCTACGATCCCATCGATCCGCAGCTCTTCATCGAAAATCGGCGACGGCTGGCCGCCCGCCTGCCGGCGCATTCCATCGCCGTTCTCAACTCCAACGATGTCATGCCCACCAGCGCGGACGGGGTGCACCCCTTCGTCCAGCAGACCGATTTGTTCTATCTCTCGGGAATCGACCAGGAGGAGAGCACTCTCGTCCTCTTCCCGGAAGCACGCGAGGAGAAGCATCGGGAGGTGTTGTTCCTGATAGAGACCAGCGACCAGATCGCCCTCTGGGAAGGGCGGAAATACACCTCCGAAGAGGCGACGGCCGTTTCCAGCGTGAAGACGGTTTTCTGGAATTCGGAGTTCCAATCCGTATTCCGAGGCCTGGCCGCCCAGGTCGAGCGGATTTTTCTCAATTCCAACGAACATCCGCGGGCGACTAACATCGTGGAGACGCGCGACATGCGCTTCGGCAAATGGTGCCGCAAGGCGTTTCCGCTGCACCGCTACGATCGGCTGGCGCCGATTCTGCATGATCTGCGTGCCGTCAAGTCGCCCGTCGAGATCGATCTGATTCGGCACGCGGTGGACATCACCGGGCAGGCCTTCCGCCACCTGCTGGGTTTTGTCCGTCCGGGGGTTTGGGAATACGAGATCGAAGCCGAGATCTGGCACGAATTCATACGCCGGCGCTCGCGCGGCCCGGCGTTTCAGACCATTGTGGCCTCCGGCTCCGACAGCTGCACGCTGCATTACGTGAAGAACGACAAGCAATGCCGGGAGGGCGAGTTGGTGCTGATCGATTTCGGCGCCGAATACGCGAGCTACGCCGGCGACCTCACCCGCACGGTGCCGGTCAGCGGGAGTTTCAGCCCGCGGCAACGCGCGGTGTACGATGCCGTGCTGCGGGTTCAGAAAGCCGCCATCCAGACGCTGCACCCCGGCAACACCCTGGACGCCGCCAACGACGCGGTCGGTCGAGTCGTGGAAACCGAGCTGATCGGTTTGGGCCTGCTCGACCCGGCGGCCGTTCAGGCCCAACCTAAAGACAAACCGCTCTACAAGAAATATTTCCCCCATGGCCTATCCCACCATTTAGGCCTGGACGTCCACGATTACGGCGACAAATATCGGCCGTTCGAGGCGGGCATGGTGTTGACCTGCGAGCCGGGCATTTACATCCGCGAGGAAGGCATCGGCGTGCGCATCGAAAACGACATCCTGATCACGGATCAAGGCCCGGTCGATCTCGCGGCGGACGTCCCGCGCGAGGCCGATGAAATTGAGGCGCTGATGCAGCGCTCTCAGGCCTGAGCGGCCGTCGGCAGCTCTCCGCCCGGCGTACGCACATGAATGTCGCGCTGAGGGAATGGGATTTCGATGCCCGCCTTCTTGAACGCTTCGAAAATG
>CAZEKN010000326.1:0-3151 GCA_964512755.1 uncultured Desulfatibacillum sp.
CGGACAGAACAAGGCTTCTCATTCTACGCATCTTCCACCTCCTTCTTTTGTCTGGAGACTATTGAGGGCATATCGACACGACAAATCATAATGAATCCAATTTAGCAGCAATAGCAATGATCATATTTTGTGATTAAAATTTTTGGTTCGTTAGAGCTATAATTTCGTGGTATCAAAATCAAGTGTTTTCTTAGTGATCCAGCATCTCCCGGTGGATTTCGATTGCCTGGCGTTCGGTTTCGGCGGGCATGCTCATGGTAGACACCTTGCTTGAGCAGGGGCGGTGGCGGATAATTTGCGGCCGCCCTCGGCTTCTGGTATAGCTCCGGCCGGGACATGCAGCACGCAAAACGGAGGCGGAGAATGGATCTCAAAGTTAAAGCGGCAATTGAGGCGGCCGTAGTTCATGAACCCTTTGCGAGGTCCTTGGCAATCGAACTGTGCCGTCTGGAGGACGGCTTCTCCCGCGTCGAAATGATCTACGACCCCGCTCAGCAGAACAACATCTACGGCCGCGCCCACGGGGGTGCGGTGTTCGGGCTGATCGACGAGGCATTTGAAACGGCCGCCCAGACCGATGGAACCGTGGCGGTGGCCATGAACGTCAACGTGACCTATATCGCCAGCCCGGAGCCTGAAACCCGTCTCTGGGCCGAAGCCCGGCGCGTGGCCCAGACCAAACGCACGGCCACCTACGATATTCGCGTTGGGGATGCGAACGGGCGGCTGATCGCGGTCTGCCAGGCGTTGGCCTTCCGCACCGGCAAACCCATTCCCTTTCTATAACTGCATCCTGGCGGACGCAGTTATAGCAATTGAGTCTTATATACCCTTGTCTAGAATCTTGGGATCGTGCTTCAACCGTTCCTGAATCCCCTTGCCGATCTGGTACGTGCGGCTGAACTCCGACCAGAACTCCTGATCCTTGGCTTGCCAGTCCGGCCCGAAACGTTTGTTGAAATAACCGCCCAGCCGATCGAACAGAAGCTTCCAGGGCGGCTCGCCGCGCTCGTAGCTCTCCAGTAGGCTGTTCAACAGATCATCTAGCTCGGCCAGCGTTTCCTTCGGCAGGTAGGAGATCGCACCCTTGCGAATGGATTCCATCAAGGTCTCCGGGTTGATGGCATGGGCGGTCAGCATAACGGTGGGGATGCCCCGTTCGACCGTCTCTTCGAGCAGCTTCAGTCCGTTGACGCCCATGATATCCAGAATCGCAAGGTCGTAGCGAGACTCCTTGATCTTGCGGGAGGCTGTCGCATAATCGGCCGCCCGGTCCACTTGAGCTTCTTCCAGAACGTCTGCGATGGTGTCGAGAATGTCTTTCTCGTCATCCACGGCCAAAATGCGTTTGCCCTTGATATAGGATTTCATAACCGCCATCTGCGTCCTCCTTGGTTGTGGCAGCGCATATCGGCTGCCGTCTCATCGGTTCTCGGCCGACCGGGCCGTTACAGCTTCAATGGCAGCGTCAAACGGAATGTCGCGCCCGCACCCTTGCGGCTGCTGACTTCGATGTCGCCGCCCAGCGACCGGGCCATGATGAGGGACCCGGCCAACCCTAACCCATGGCCTTTGCGCTCGACCAGGGCACACTCCTTCACCTGAGTGTAACGCTTAAAGATCAGCTCATGATGGTCGGGATCGACTCCCGGCCCATCATCGACCACCGCCACCACCAACCGGTCATCGTGGACGTCCATGTGCACATCGATCCGTTGCCGTCGATGGTGCAGCGCGTTTTTAAACAGGTTGCCGGCAATTTGGCGAAACTTGGTTTCATCCTGGAACATCTCGACACCCGCGGCGCCAGCGGACAGATGCAGGAAAATGCCGTTGCGGTTCAGCAGGGCGATGAGCTCGGCTTCGACCTGGTACTTGCCGATCGCCTCAGATGCCGGTCCGGTCACGGTCTCCAGCGCATCCTTGATCGCCTGCTGCAGGGAGGCAGCCGCCGCGAAGCGGCAGCAGACGAGGCAGCCGGATTGGGATCGGCCGATCTCCAGCAGGTCGTTCAGAATGGCCCAGGCCTTGCGGGTGTTGCGCAGGCTGCGCATCAGCGTGTTGCATTGCTTGGGGGTCAGCGGCCCGTACTTGTCCTGCTTTTCCAACACCGTGCGCAGACCCGTTTCGATGATCGCAATCGGATCCTTGAGTTCGTGAATCAGGAACTCGATGCTGATTTCTTGAAAAAATCCGGGGGCCGCCGTCGGCGTTTCGGATGGCCTGTCGTGGGAAGCATTCATGCCGGACTCTCCTCTGCCGATGGAAGGTGACCGCATCAAGGTATGGATGAAGACGGGCTTGCCGCAGCGAACTGGATGACGACGATGGTGCCCCCGGTTTCGCTGCACTGGTCGGGTCGACTCAGATGCCCGCACCCGCCCGTATCCCCCGGGCACTCGTCCTGGTCATGGGGAATGAATCGACAACGCTTGGAGTTCATGAGAATCTTGAACCCGTAACGCTCGGCGAACATCTGCATGCGCAGCAGGTCGAAGCCTTTTCCCCCGGCTTTGAAATCGTACGGGCGGCGGGTGGAGTATTGCAGGGGCTCATAGGCCGTAAAAAAATTGCCGAAAATCAGCCGCTGGTTTTCCTCGGTGATGCCGACGCCGCTGTCCCGGACTTCAAGCTCCGGCCCCGCACTCCCCCTGCGCACGGCGACCCGGACCTCGCCGCCGTCCGGTGTGTTCTCCACCGCGTTGCGAACCAACCCCTCGATGACCTTGCCAAGCACGTCGGCCGGGATGAACACCGGCGGTGACTCCTCCAGGCGGGTCTCCAGCCGCACGCGGCGGTGCTCGAAGTGCGGCCGCAGGATCTTAAGGGATTCTTCGACAAACCGCGTCAGGTCTATCGTTTCGGGTCGTGCGTCCCGCGGCCCGAACAGCCAGTCGATGCGGCGCCGCAACCGCTCGGTGACGCTTTCCTCTCCGAATGCATCGGCCGCCAGCGCCTCCAGCTCGTCGCTGCACTGGTCCAACAGCACGGACAGCATTCGGTGAGGAGTCATGTCCTTATCCCCCAGCAGATCTTCGATCTGGTACTGCATGTCCAGCAGGCGTTGAAGATTGCGCCGGGCGCGATCCAGCGTGGTCTCCCATCGTCCGCCGCCGCTCAGCGCGGCCAGTTGCTTGGCCAACAGGTTCAA
>CAZEKN010000327.1:0-3141 GCA_964512755.1 uncultured Desulfatibacillum sp.
CAGTCGTTGCAGGTCACCGGGGCTTTTTTGGCCGGTTTGAATTCTTTGTTGTAATTCCGGTGGCAGCCTTGGCAGTTGTCATGGTAGGCCTCGGCGATGAATTCCAGCTTCGCCTTCTTGTCGAGCTTCGGCGCGTCCTTGCCCTTGGGAGCCTCGCCGCACTTCTTGTGGCAGTCGAAGCATTTCTGGACCTTGCTGTCGGCGGTCAGGCCGGCGATGGGCTTGCCCTTGTCGTCGTGATGGCATTCGCCGCAGCCGTTGGGGTAAAGCTTGGCAAACTGCTTGGCGTAATCCTCGGAGTGCTTCTTGTGGCTGAATTCGATGTGGCCTTTGGTGACCTCGCAGCCCTTGTTCTCGATCTTGATGACGTCGGCCACCTTGGCGTAGATCCCGCCCGCAAAGAACAAGCACGCCACCGCAATCATCACCGCTACCGCCATTTTCTTCCTCATAGCCTCTTCCTCCGCCTCCCTTGAGTTATTGGTTCATGCCTGCCGGCAGTACAATGCAATGACCCAGCTCAATGAATAAAAATTTTTATCAGGGAAGCCCCAAGCTGTCAATGGTCATTTGAAACTCGATCGCATCAGGGCAGTCACGGCGGATGCGATTCGGAGGCCTCCGGCGTGCCTTTCTTGCGGCTTACGAGGTGGGCGCCCAGGATGCCGATTTCGTAAAGCACCATCAACGGAAGGGCCATTAGAATCATGGAAACCACGTCCGGCGTCAGAAACGCCCCGGCTACGAACGCCAGGATGACGGCGTACTTGCGGTTGCGTTTCAAATACTCAACGGAAACGATCCCCAGACGCGCCAGGCCGGTCAGGGCCACCGGGAGTTCGAACAGCAGCCCGAAGATGAACAGCAGCTTGGTGCTGAAATCGAGGTATTCGCGCATGGACGGCAGGGTGCGGATAAAATCGGCGCCAAAGCTGAGCAGGAATTTAAAGCCGGACGGGAACACCACGAAATAACCGAAGAGGGCGCCGCCGATGAAAAAGAAGGATGTGACGGCGACGATCGGCCCCAGCACCCGGCGTTCTTTATGGTAGAGCCCCGGGGCCACGAACATCCAGAACTGGTAGAGCAGGACCGGGCTCGCCAAAATGATACCGGCTAAAAATGAAACTTTCAGATACGTGAAGAACGCTTCGGGAATTCCGGTAAAAATCAGTATTCCACCCTCCGGCATGACCCGGATGAGCGGGTAAAGTAGAATCTCGAAAAGCGTTTCCTTAAATGCATAGCAGATGCCGAAGCCGGCGCCGACGGCGATGAAGCTCTTGACCAGCCGCGAGCGCAGCTCTTCAAGATGGGCGGTGAAAGGGAGTTTTTCATCCTCATGCATCATCCGCTTCAAGTTCGTCCTCTGGTCCGGCGGCTCTATCAGCCGGACCGGGGTTTATCCGTTGCCGGTTTCTGGCCCGACGGCGGTGCCGGAGTTTCGGAGGGCGGTGGGCTGGCCGGTGCCGGCCCGGCGTTCCAGGCTTGGAACGCTTTCTTCAGCTCATCCAGCTTGTCGGCCGCGGGGGGCTCGGCGGATGCCGGATCGGCCGGCGCCGAGCCCGGCGCCGGAGCGCCAAGGGCGGCCTGGGGCTGCCCGGCGGGCTGTGTCTCGGTCTTGGCTTCGGGCTGGATGGTCTTGTTGACGTCGGATTGAAAGTCATTGAAGGCCTTCTTGACCTCGTGGAACTCGCTGTCGACCTGCAAGGTCTCCTTCAATTCGCTGGTGGCTTTTCGGAATTCGCGCACGGCGCGCCCCATGGATTTGGCCAGGTCCGGCAGCTTTTTCGGGCCGAGGACGATCAGCGCCACCACGGCGATCAGAATCAATTCCGGCATGCCGATGCCAAACATAAAGTGCCCCCCTGAAACATGGACGCCGCGTGTGCCCGCGGTGCGGCTCTGCCCGTACGGACTTAAGTGGCGGGTAACATCACGGCTTTATCTACTGGTTTCGCGTAAGCCTGTCAAGGCGAGGCATCGGGTCGGAGCACCAGAAAATAGAGCTTGCCGGGGTGCTTGAGGTGTCCGGCCGCGATTTCAGCCTCAGAGCCGCTGCCCCAGAAAAGGTCTGCACGTCCCGGCCCCTTGATGGCGCCGCCGGTATCCTGGTTGAGCGTGAACCTGCGGCATGCCACCCAGGACATGATGCGGCCCTGGCCGTCGATCAGCGGCTTTTGGGTTTCAACATAACTCAGCGCCGCCGGAGGAAAGGCGGCACGGTCGAGGGCGATCGACCGCCCCGGGGTCAGCTTGACATTAATGGAGCCCAGCGGGCCGTCCGCCACCACCTTAAAAAAAATGTAGCTCGGGTTGTGGCTGAGCACACGCTGGATCTCGGCAGGGTTTTCGTTGAGATAGGCCCGGATGCGCTGCATGGACATTTCCTCGCGGCGGACCCTGCCCTCTTCAATCAGCAGCTGACCGACGCTGCGGTAGGGCCGGCCGTTGCTCGTGTCGTAGCCGAGGTTGAGCACCCGGCCGTCCTCCAAAATGATCTTGCCGGAGCCCTGCACGTGCAGAAAGAAAACGTCGATCGGATCGTTGACCCAGGCGAGCGCGTGGGCCTTGCCGTAGAGCGCCGCGCCATCTTCGATTTCCCGGCGGTCATGATATGGGACGACGTTCTTATCCTGAATCCGGCCGATGAGCTTCTCGCCGCTGAATTTTTCTGAAAACGCGCGCAGGTCGATGGTCAGCAGATCGTCCGGCCGGGCATAGATTGGATACTGATACTCGGGGCTGATGGAACGGCGGCCGCTGAGCAGGGGTTCGTAGTAGCCGGTGAACAACACCTCTCGCTGCGGATCCCGGCCGACGGACTGGTAGACCCAGTAAAAGGAGCGGATGTATCGCTCCAGGTCGGATGCGGAGGGCCGCACCCGGATGAATCCCTGGAAGCGCCGCAGTGAAAGCAGGAGGTGGGCCGCGGTGTAACGGTCGCGGCCGAACTCGAATTCGCGGGTCGGCGGGACGGCTTGCAAATATCCGATGCTCTGAGCGATGGCCGGCTCAAGGCTTTCGAAGTCGAGATCGTCGGCAAAGTTCGGATAAGCGGAGGGGTCGATACGGACCAGGGACGGAGCGGTTTCCACGGCGGGCACCCCCGGCGGGGGTTTGGGCGGGCCCGGACAGCCG
>CAZEKN010000328.1:0-3140 GCA_964512755.1 uncultured Desulfatibacillum sp.
GTCGGAGGGGGGTATTCGCCGCAGGGCGCCGCCGCCATGCCTTCAACGACCCAGCCTACGGCAGCAAGCCCGCTTAATACATGTCCGGACAGCCCCGGAGTGAGACTTTCACGAAGCCGCAGTCCCTCTCTGCCTGTCTGCAGTTTCTCTAGACGGCTTGGGGGCGTGGCAGGATCACCTCAAAAATTGGCGGCGGCGCCCTGCGGCGAATACCCCCCTCCGACGAACGTTGGCTCAATGTGAAACCAAAAACGTTCAGGAGCAAGAAATAAGGAGAAGGTTTGCCATGGAAAGCGCGAATGTACTTCAAATGCCGGCTTCAGCCAGAACCGTCGGAAAACTCCGACTGGGGAATAGCAGAGTCCTGATCCCCGAGATGAACCGCAGCAGCGCGCATCTCTTTGCGGCCGCCTTGAGGGCCTTTGCCGCGGATGCCCAGGTGCTTGAGACCGGCCGCGGCCTGGAACTCGGCAAGAAATTCACTTCCGGCAAGGAGTGCTTCCCCTGCCTGGTCACGCTGGGAGACCTTTTGAATTTTGTCGAAGAAGAAAAGCGCCGTCTGGGAGCGGCCTTCCGGGCGGACCGTTATGTCTTTTTCATGCCGGAGTCCGAGGGCCCGTGCCGGTTCGGGATGTACAACAAATACCAGCGGATGGTTCTGGATTCATTCCCGGACTTGCAGGACCTTAAAATCAGCTCCCTCAGCAACACGGACAATTACTCGCCGGAGGGCCTGATGGACCCGCAGAAGGCTCAGCGCTTCAAAAAGACGGCCTGTCTGGCGATGGTCGTCGCCGACGTCCTGGACCGACTGACCTGGAGAGTCAGGCCCTACGAGAAGGCGGCCGGCCTGACCGACGCCCTGGCGGAACAGGGCCTGCACCGGCTGATGGAGGTCGTCGAGCGGACCGGCGCCGGGAATCCCTTTGATCCGGTCGTCGGAGAGCTCGAAAAGATCCTGGCGGCCGGCCAGGCCATCATCGACCCGGCCATCCCGCCGAAGCCGCTCATCGGCATGGTGGGGGAAATCTTCCTGCGCATGCACCGCCGTTCCAATCAGGACCTGATTCGACTGCTCGAGCGCTACGGGGCGGAAGTGGTCAACGCCTCCATGACGGAGTGGCTGAACTACGTTGGCTACGACGGGTTGCGGCTGGCGAAAAAGAAGCTATGGCTCGGGTTGCGACTGCTTCGGCCCCGCCAGATAAAAGAATCGATCCGGGAAATGCTTGGCTTCGGCATCAATCTGCTTTTCCAGGAGAGAACCCAGCACGCGGTCTTCAAGCGCGCCAGGCGGTGCCTGGACATCGCCGGCGACCACCGTATCGCACACCTGGAGAAGATTCTAAAAGAGTCGGGCGATTTTTCCTTCGACATCCCCACCGAGGCCAGCTTAAGCATTCCCGGTATCCTGCACTGCGCCCGCAACGGATATAACGGGGCGGTGAATGTCTACCCGTTCACCTGCATGCCCGGCACAAACACATCGGCCGTCGTGCGGCCGATCATGCATGAACGGGGTTTCCCCTTCCTGGACACTCCCTATGACGACAGCATCCAGCCCAACCGCGAAACCGCCATCCGCACCTTCATGTATCAGGCCCGGCAGCACTTGCAGCGCCACGGCCGGAAATGGCCAACCACCTGATGGACGCGTAACAACCCCACCAACATGTCATTTCGAGCGCAGCGAGAAATCTTTCGGCTGCGGCGAGGTAAAGAAATAGATTTCTCCCTCCAGTCGAAATGACAGATTCGCCCAGCACCACCTTTTTGCAAGTTCATCGGCGCTTGAAGCCCGCCAAATTTTATCCGGACGAGGCTTCCCCGATTTAGGGATGCTGCCGGGGTTGACGGGTCAACCGCTTTTCTCTCAGGCAACCGCTTGAAACGAACAGCAATTACTCCCAATCCCCTCTGATCCGTCAACCGCAGTTGCAGGTTCATTCTCGCGGGTCTTGGATCGAGAACAATCACCAGTTATCGATCTCTACGTTTGCTTGCCTTTTCGGCCCTGGTGTTTTCGATACGATTTCAGATAGTTGCCTGAATGCTTGTCTTAGGGTTTCCGGAAGTGCCGGCAGGCAGCTGTTTCTATGGGCTCATGGTACGGGGCTTGCTCTACTGTCTTTCAAAAAGGGAGGTGGAATATGAAGCCTGGAAGCCGCCTGCTGAAAAAAACTACCCGGCACACCCTCATGGCTGCTGTTTTTCTATTCTGTTTCTCGAGCCTGTCCGGATGCATCACCCACAAGGTACTCGACCTCAGGCAAGAGCGCGAAACGCGGGTCAAGGAGGCCGTCAACTTCTGGTCCCTGGCCGCCGTCCGCTCCGCGCAGGTCGTCGCCGGCGGCGACACCTTCGCGTGCGTGGAGTTCCGCGATTCTCCCGCAGACGCACCGCAGGCCTACACGATCAACCTTTCACAGGCCTCCCGAATCGGCAGAACCTTCCCCGAATTCATGCCTTCCGACTACGGCCGAACCGGCTTGGCCTGGCATTTCTACCCCCTTCAGGGAGCGCAGACGGGCTGCGGCAAAGCCACCGCCGCAGGTCCGCTCCCGGCTTCTGAACTGAAGATCGATACCGTTCGAATCCGGCGTGAGGGTCAGCCGCAGCTGCCGGAGATTCACTTTTCATCCGCAGACGGCAAGGCCGACGCAGGCCGGCTCATCGAAGTCAGTTTTGCATCTGAGGGTCATCAGGTCGAGCCCCTCGGCGCAAAGGATGTCCTGCTGGTCTATTTGCCGCCTGCCAAGGATGGGGAACTGATCCAGCCGATCGGCGTTGCCGGCGCCTTCGAAACCAGCAGCGAATGGGTGAACCCCTATACCTTGTTGGTTGCTCCAGCGGTCGCTGCGGACACATTTGTTCTTTGGATAATCAGTGGGGCGGGCGGTAATCCTTCCAGATATATTGACCGGCGATAGAATGAAAGTGAGGGCAATACCATGAAATCCAAAACATCGGTTGCCAGAAGGGTATTGGTTAGGATCATAAAGTCTTCGATCCTGGCAGGTTGCTGCTTGTTCCTGCTGACGGCCTGCTCGATCATCAAGGCCACCGAACAGCCTGAAAAGAAGGACCTCGGCGTGCTTAAACCAGGCATGTCCCGGATGGCGGTGGTGAGCGAGTTGGGC
>CAZEKN010000329.1:0-3140 GCA_964512755.1 uncultured Desulfatibacillum sp.
GCATGCGCTCCAGAAACCGCGCATCGCGGCGATGGATGACGAGCTCGGTGCGCGTCGGGAATTCGATGCTGGTGCCGAACATGCGGTCCGGGTCGCCTTTAAGGTAGGCGCGCACGTTGCGTTTGATGTAGCGGTCCCACTGCCGGCACTGCCGCAGGAAATTCACGATTCTCTGCATGGGGATGCTCTCCAGGGTCTCGATCTGCTCAGGGATGCTCTCCATGCCGCGCACCACCTTGCCCATCTCACGGGCCAGATGCCAGGCTTCCAGGTCCACGGACTGAGTCCAGCCCCGCCTTGCGAGAAAACCGGTCCACAGCGAGAAAAACGCCATCCAGTGGCGGGTGTGGGCCAGCAGATGGCGCACATCCGGTGGGGTCTTGTATTCGGCGCCCATGAATCGCGCCCAGAATCCGCGCGGGCCGCAGACCACCCGCTCCAGGCGCCGGATGTCCTCCTCGGTCAGGGCATCGATGACCCGCGGGCTTTCCGCGCCCGGGGTTCGTCCCCTTTCGGATACTTGGTCCAGGCTCGCCGGGTCGAGCGGACCCTCGAAGAGCACCGTATCAACCTTCTCGAACAGCTCGCGGAAAGAGCGTTCGAAGCTGTAGCAGAAGAAATGCGCCGTGCCGCCGATCCAGGAGCGGCGTCCGTTTTTCTCGATCTCCCAGAGCATGGCGAAGCGGCGTTGCGGCGGCAGGCTGGACAGGAACTGCCGCTTGGACATGGGCTCCCGCGGCATGGCAGCCAGCATGCGCATAAGGTCGCCGACCCCCTCGCGCAGGCCTTCGCGCTCCTGCCACTGCGCCATTTCGTAGGGCAGCCCGGGCAGGCCGCCCCATTTGGATTTGAACCTCCGGATCCCCTCATTCACGCCCAGCCCGAGATGCAGGAATTGCTTCCCGTCGCGCTTGGCCAAACGGATCATTTCACGGAAGAGCAGGTCCGAGGCATAAGGGGTATAACACACCCGCGAGTGGGCTCCGAGAAGGTAGCTCGTAAAATGGTGCGGGGCCGCGTCCAGCAGCAGGCATGCGGCGAGATTCCCATCCCGGTCCCAGGCGTTGAGCAGCACAAGCCCGGAGGCCCGTTGGAGCACGGACTCGGTGCGCGCGAACAGCTCGCGCGCGTTCGGAGGAAGGACCACCCGGCCGGTGAACTCGCCCCACAGGCGCCGATGCGCCGGCGTAAAGACAATTCCGGCTTCGACCGTGAGGTTTTCTGCGGCCCGATCGGTCAGGCGCTCCAGGCGCCTGGGTACCGCCGCATCAAGAGCCAGGATATAGTATTGATCCTGACTGTTGCAATGCGTCTTCAACCGCTCGGGCAGCTCGGGGCAGATCGCCCAGCAGTCGCGCGCGGCCGTGCGGCGCAGCGCCTCGGCCAGAGCCGGCTCGAATCCCCTGGAGCTGCCGCCGTCTTCAATGGGGTAGCCCACCGCCAGCAGCCAGTCCTCGGCCGCCAGGAAAAGGTAAGGTCCCACCAGAAACGGCTGGCCCTCCGACATGGCCGCCATGAAGCCGACGGAGTGCTCGGGGACTGTCGCCTTTTCGAGGACGGCTTGCACATCGGAGGGAGTCAAGGCATGGCTCCGTAATGCCCAACAAGTTTCACCGAGTGAAAATTAGCCCCCAATTCCGGGTTTGTCAAAAGCGAACGCTGACTCAGGTAATTCTTAATTGACAAGCAGCAAGCCGCCTGATTATGATCCCGCGAATTTTCCGCTGCCATGCCCGATGGCGACGGCCGGGCCCATCAAGAAGGGACACCATGCGATCGATTGAAAGAGAAGATCCGATGGTTGCCGCACTCATTCAGAAAGAGCGCAGCCGCCAGGCGACGACCCTCAACCTCATCGCCGCCGAAAACACGGCGCCCGCCGCGGTCCTGGAGGCCCTGGGGTCGGCCTTCAACAACAAGACGGCCGAAGGCTACCCGGGCCGGCGCTACCACACCGGCTGCCAGGTGACGGACGAGCTCGAACAGCTTGCCGTGGAGCGGGCCAAGGCCCTTTTCGGGGCCGGACACGCCAACGTTCAGCCCCACTCGGGGGTCAATGCCAACCTGGCGGTCTACGGTGCCGTGCTGAGCCCGGGCGACCGGATCGTCAGCATGAAGCTGAGCCACGGCGGCCACCTCTCGCACGGCGACGCGGCGTCCATCACCGGACGCATCTTCCAGCCGGCGCACTATGGCGTGAACCCCGCGACCGAGCGCCTGGACTACGATGCCATCCGCGACCTGGTGCGGCAAGTGCGGCCGCGGATGCTCGTCGCCGGAGCTAGCTCCTACCCGCGCCTGATCGACTACCAAACCCTGCGCGCTATTGCGGACGAGGTTTCCGCCTATCTGCTGGTGGACATGGCCCACATTGCCGGTCTGGTGGCGGCCAAGGCCATCCCCAGCCCGGTCCCCCACGCCCATTTCGTGACGTTCACCACGTACAAGACCCTGATGGGCCCCCACGGCGGCGTGATCCTGTGCCCGGCCGATTTCACCAAGAAGATCGACCGTTCCATCTTTCCCGGCACCCAGGGCACGCCTACCCTTTCGCTCGTTGCCGCCAAAGCGGTGTGCTTCCACTTGGCCGGGACCCTGCCGTTCCGCGCCGTTCAGGAGCGCACCCTGACTGCGGCCGCCCTCCTCGCGGCCGAACTGGGCGCCAAGGGCTACCGCCCGGTGAGCGGCGGCACCGACAACCATATGGTGCTCGCGGACCTGCGCGGCAAGGGGCTCAAGGGCGATCAGGCCGAGGCCGTGCTCGAGGCCGCCGGGATCCTCTGCAACCGCAATGTCATCCCTTTCGATCCGGAATCCACCCTGGTGACGAGCGGTCTGCGCTTCGGGACGCCGGGCATCTCCTCGCGAGGCATGGGACCGGAGGAGGTGGAACAGATCGCGGGCTGGATCGACCGGATACTCTCCAAGCCCGGTGATCCGTCCATCCAGAAAAACGTGGCCGCGATGGTCGCGGATCTCTGCCGCCGCTTCCCCCTGCGCGACCGTCTGGAGGGCTGAGCGTGGCCAAAGATCGTTTCTATGACGTGCAGAAAGCCATCGACCGCGAATGGGTGTTCCGGTCCCTGCGGGAAATGATCCTGATCCGCAGCGAAAACCCTTTCGACGACCCGAACCTGGGA
>CAZEKN010000330.1:0-3136 GCA_964512755.1 uncultured Desulfatibacillum sp.
TCAGGATCATGAGAAATGCAAGCCCTGCGAGAGACAAGCCTAAAAACACGGCAAAACCTCGAGAATAACCGGCTTCACCGTTCAAGCGCACGAAAACCCCCAGGATCGGAGGCAGGACGAAACCGCCGAAAGCGCCCAGCCCGCCGATAATGCCGGCCGCGCCGCCGACCGCCTTGGGGGTGAAGCGCGGCACCAGTTTGAAAACGGCAGCATTGGCGACCCCCATGCCGAGCGCGAGCAGCATCTGGCCGGTGAACGCCGCGGTCATCGAAGCCCCGCCGGCCACGATCACCACGGAGCCCGCCGCAACCACCCCGAACGACAGCTGGGCGACCAGCAAGCCTCCGAGCTTATCTGAAGCGACCCCGCCGAACACCCGCAGGATGCTGGTTGCCAGCGAAAAGGCGGCCGTCAGGAGCCCGGCCTGGACGAGGCTGATCTTGAAAAAATCGGTCCAAAAGGTCGGGAACCATACCGTGAGGGCGATAAATCCGCCGAAACTGATGAAATAGAGAAAGGTCAGCACCCAGGTCCGCCAGTCCGCGCCGGCTTTGCGGATGGAATCCATGGCCTTGCCCGTCGGAACCAACTCTTCCCCGCAGGCCAGGAGCAGGGCATCGGGATCGATGTCCATGCCCATTTCCTTGTACTGGAAATAAGGTGCGTCTTTCATGCGCGTGAAAACCAGCCCCGTCATCACCAGCAGGGCGACCAGCCACAGCACGTAGGACCAGGTAAATCCGAGGCTTACCACAAGGAACGGCAGCAGCAGGGCAAACATCCCGGGCGCGAGGTTTCCCAAGCCGCCGTAGACCGCCAGCGCCGTGCCCTGCTTGCGCTGGGGGTACCAGTAGGATACGGCCGGCACCCCCACTGAAAACACGGCGATGCCGCAGCCGCACAGGATGCCGAAAACCAGAAAGTAGGGGTAATGGGCCGCCTGGGGCGTGCCCACGATGCTGAACATCGCGGTGATTCCGGCGACCCCTGCGGCGGCGAGCAGCAGCAGGATCAGAATCGGCTTCTTGCCGCCCATGCGGTCGACCATGGCACCGAAGGGAATCCGAAGCAGCGAGCCGGTCAGGGCCGGCGAGGCCGCCAGGATGCCCATGAGAAACGGCCCGACATCCATGGTCTGCTTCAACTTTGGAACGATGGGTCCGAAAGCGGAAACGCCGGAGAACCCTGCGAAAAACGCCAGCGTCGTCCACGCCAGGGCCGCGCGCGGGTTCGAAATCGCGTAGCAGACGTTCTCGTCTTCAGCCATAGGGTATCTCCTCGACTGAGGTCATTTACTCCGGTTTTAAGGATCCAGGGTTCGGGGTTCAGGAAAAAAATGTCAGTGGCTGATAGCCGCTCGCCTGACTCGACTGAGTCTAATGAAGGTCTATGATAACGATACCTGTCCTTATGCGTTCCCGGACTCCTGAACCCCGAACCCTGCCCCCTCTTCTCAGGCTGCCACCCGCCGCCGGAACAAGAGCGGCCGACGGAAGATGTAGAACAGCGGTACGCTCCAGATATGGACCAGGCGCGTGAACGGAGAAAAAGCCAGCAGCGCGAAGGCCGCCAAAATGTGGAGCTTGTACTGCAGCGGCACGTCCGCCATCAAGCCCGGGTCGGGCTGCAGGGTGAGGATGCCGCGGATCCAGGGCGCAATGGTGTCGAGCACGTGAAAGCCCCCGAAGAACACGTCGTAGGTGCCGACGCCGGTCACGAAAGCCAGACCGAACAGGACGGCGAAATCGGTGGCGGTCGTCATCAGCCGGATGCGCCGGATGAACAGACGGCGGTATAGCAGGATCAGCACGCCGATGAAGGCCGCCGATCCCACCACCCGCCCGGCGTAATGCGCGAGCGCCGTGTGCGCGGCCGTGTCGATCCCGACCATGTCGAACACGGTCTGGGGGATCAGCAGGCCGGCGGCGTGCCCTCCCAGGGTGCCAAGGATCCCGAAATGAAAGAGGTAAGACCCGAAGAACAAGGTCTTCTTTTCGATGAGCTCGCTGCCGTGGGAATTCCATGCGTAGCGGTCGGTGATGTAGCGATAGGAATGGCCGACGGCGAAAACGGCCAGGCACAGGTACGGGTAAACCACAAATGCCAGCAAATCGATCGTGCTCATGTCAGGCTCCTGAATCATCGGCCGCCGAACTCCCGGCCGGTGAAATGGAAACGTCTACCGTTTGGGAAACCATGCCGCCCAGCAGCTCCAGGGGGACGGCGTAAGGCGAGCCGCCTTCCCTTAAGCGGCGGGTGAGGGCGGGGACGGTGGCGAGGCATCGCCCGATCAACACGTTTTTTTCCGCCGCGGCGGATACGCTAAGGAACTCGAGTACCAGGGGCAGAAAATCCGGCAGTTCGTTCACCGCCGGTTCGAAGCCGTCCCTGCGGTAGGCCTCCAGCAGCTCCGCCAGCGCCCGGCCGCGTTCCTCGCGGTCCCCCATGAGATGGTAGGTGAGGTTCAAGCTGGCCGCGGGGTTCATGTCGAAGGCCGCCGTGTAGTGCTCTTGCAGGTTCAGCAGCGGCTGCGCCCTCAGTCGCGCCAAGAAGGCGGACAGGTCTTCCCGCGCCCGCAGGTCGTTCAATCCGGCCGCCGCGGCCTCCATTTCGGGCAGCGCCTCCAGCGTCTGCGCGTCGGGGAAAGTCAGGCACAGGCTCAACAGCTTCAGCAGGGCTCTCTTTTCGTCCGTCATCGCGGGTACCCGCAGCTTCCCTGGTCGATGTAAGGAGATGCCTCATCGATTCGGCCGGCGGTAGGCAACACGAACCGTTCGCTGTGATAGGCCAGGGCCAGCAGTCGGTACATGTCCTCGGCCGCCCGCGGGCTCAGCCCGACGGCGTCGAGCACGGCGGTTTCCGCCGACTGCCCCAGCCGCACCGAACGCATGTAGGCCCGCAGGGCCGCCAGGCGCTTCAGGGCCAGACGCACCGGCTCCTCGTCGCCCGCCGTGAGCAGGTTGGCCAGATACGTCACCGGAATCCGCAGGGAGTCGATACCCTCCAGTGGGCCGGTCGTGTCCAACACGGAGTTGGCCGGACTCAAGGGCGGAACGTACCAGACCATGGGCAGGGTGCGAAATTCCGGGTGCAGCGGGAGCGCGAGCCGCCACTCCTTGATCAGACGGTATACCGG
>CAZEKN010000331.1:0-3133 GCA_964512755.1 uncultured Desulfatibacillum sp.
TGGCCTTATTACGAAGCCATCACCATTGATCCGGCGGCAGCGGCACCCACGGGTAGTCGTCTTCGCGGACGGCGGCCCAGTACAGGTCGCCCGAGTTCCGCCAGGGGTCGAGCACGAGCCCGTTCTCGAACGGCTGGTTCAACGCGGTGATGACCACGCTGTTGTGTTCGTACAGATCGCTGCCCTTGTGGGCCACCCCCCAGTGCAGCCGGTAGGTTCGTAGGTTCAGGGTCTGCAGGCGCTTCATCAGGTCCTCGGTCCAGTGAAAGCAAAGACCGCGCTCGCGGAACCCCATTTGAATGAGCAGATTGTGCCAGCGCGCCGGGCCTGCCAGCCGATAGTCCTCGGCCAGCCGATAGGAATCGGCCACCGCCGTATGCGCCACGCGGCGGGCTTCGTCCGGGTCGGTGGCCGGACCGAGACCCTTCAGACTGCCCTGGAGGGAGGCGCTCTTGGATTCGATCCGGGCCGACTCCATGGGAGCCGCGGCGCGCGGGCCAGCGCAGCCTGACAGCCAGGCCGCGGCGCAAAGAACCCAAATCGTCCCCGATAGCAAGGTGTGCAGTGAACGATTCATACCGATCAAAGCCGGATGCCCAATGCGGCCAGCTCCCGGTCGGCCAGGGACTCCCAGCCGCGGTTGGCCTTCGGGTTGGCCGGGCTCGGATGGGTGATCCCGCCGATTGTCAGCGGCAGGCCCTCCAGTGCGATGCGCGCGCGCTGGGCCGCAAACTGTCCGATGCCGACCACGTGCGCCGGCTTCAGGTAGACGATCGTTCGGCGCAGGGCGCGGTCGCAGGCCGCAAACAGGGGGCGCGCCTCGGCCGTCTTGAGCTTGTCGGGCGTCAGGTTGGCCCCGTTTTCAGCCATGAACATCAGGGGACAGTAATTGGCGACGAAAAACCTCCTGAAAAACATGTCGGCGGCGCCGGTCTTTTCCCGGGCCCAGCCCCAGAGCCGCTGCCCACTGACCTCACGGCGGGTGCAGTCGAAACCGAGGACCGGCCGCCGGGGGTGCGGCCGGCTCGGCTGACCCACCGGCGCGCTGATTCCCATCCAGTCGCGGACGGCGCTGATTTCGCCGAAGGGGATGCCGGTCTGGGCCATCCCCCATGGGCCCGGGTTCATCCCCACCAGCACGATTTCCTTGGGCCGCTTTCCGTAGCGCTGCAGGTATTGGCGATGGGGCGCTCGGGCGTATTCGAGCGGGTTGTAGACCTGCGCGACGGGAGGACCGAAGCGCAGCTTCTGCAGCTCATGGGTCAGTTCAACGGCAATGCGGTCGAGCGTCATATCGCGGTTCAGCCTCGTTTCATCCCCGGGAAAGCCCTACGCCAAAAAGGATCACCCCGCAGGCCTGAATCAGGTGAAAGATCCCGTTGTGATCAAACTCCCAGATCAACCCGACCCGCAGACTGCGGGCGGCCTGGGCGGCCGCGGCAGCCAGGCTGGCCGCCGCTCCGGCCGCCATCCAGCCGGCGCCCGCGGGGACGCCCTGTACGGCCAACCAGACATAGACGCCCAGCGCCAGGACCAGCACCAGGGCCTGGTAAACGATAAAGACGATAAAGAGCCCAGCGAACGCACGGCTCACGGCGTAGATCAGCAATCCAGACATGAGCAGGACCGGCAGCACGCGGCCGGCCGCCGCCGCGCCGAACGCATCCAGGACCACCCCGACCCCGAACAGCGATATGGCCATGCTCAGGCAGACCGTCAAGATGCGCCACAGCCAGATGCGCGGCCGTTCGGCGAGAACCAGGCCGTGATAGACCGAACCGAGCATTGCGGCCAGCGCGATGAGCGCAAAGGTCCAAGACCACAGGTGAAGCTTCCAGGGAGCGGGGGATGCGAGCGACTGCAGCCAAATGATTCCCGCGGCGGCCGCCAGGCTGAGCAGGACATCGGTTGCGGCCGTGCTGCGTTCGGTCGGTCTATGGTTGAGTCGCATCGGTCGGGACCGGGCCGGCGCTGGAACGTTTCGCCTCGGCCAGGCAATACGTCGGTTCGCTGTCGGGCCCACAGAGAAAGGAGGCGTCCATGCGTTCCAGAACCCCCTGGGCCACCAGCCGGTCGAGTTCCTCGCGGGTTCCCAGGTGATGCCCGGGATAATAGACGCCGCGCTTCATCTTGGCCAGAATCGGGTCGGTTGCGGGGGGCCGTTGCGGATCGACGGGCATGGGGTCATTCCCGCTTGGCCGATGCCAGCGCCGCCAGCGCGGACTGGGACAAATAACTCAGGTCGGTGCCCATGCCGATCAACGTGTACCCCTGGCGCAGATGGTCCCGGGCCGACTCAGGGTCCGAGCAGTAGATGCCGAGCTTCAGCCCGGCCTTGAGCGTGGCGTCGCGCACCCTGCGGATGGCGGCCTGGACCTCGGGATCCTGGACCTGGCCGGGCTTGCCCATGCTGGCCGAGAGATCATAAGGCCCCACGAAAATGGCATCGATTCCGGGCACGGCGGCGATGGCCTCGATGTGGTTGACGGCATCGATGTGTTCGGCCTGGACGATGGCCGCGATCTCGCGGTTGGCGCCGGCCACGTAGTCCTGAAATCCGACCCCGTAGCGCTGGGCGCGCGCGAGGCCCATGCCGCGGGTCCCCTCCGGCGCATAGCGGCAGGCGCGCTGGACGCGGGCGGCGATTTCGGGCGTATTCACCAGGGGCACCAGCACGCCGGCCGCGCCGATGTCGAGCGCCTTCTTGATCCAGGCCTCCTCGTTGGACGGCACGCGCACGACGCAGGGGCAGCGCCGGCCGACCGCCTGAAGCATCCGCTGAGCCGTCAAGACGTCATAGGGTCCGTGCTCGGTGTCGATGATGAGCCAGTCGTATCCCACTTCCGCAAACAGCTCGGCCGATTCGGGACACGGCAGGCAGATAAAGGCGCCGACGAACGCGTCGCCGCGGATCAAACGGGTCTTGAAATCGGTCAGCATGGCAGCCTGCATCGGTCTAATGTTTCAGCAATGTCTGCAGCTCCTCGGCCCGGTCGGCCGTCAGGGAGCCCTTGTCCCGTCCGATGGAAATCGTGAATTCCCCGAGCTCCTTGTAAAGCGGCAGCAGCTCGGGTGCGGATTTTTCGAGCGCGGCCAGATGCCGGCGGATGGTGGCCACGTCGCCGCGGGCGAT
>CAZEKN010000332.1:0-3127 GCA_964512755.1 uncultured Desulfatibacillum sp.
AAGCGGGCTTGCTGCCGGTCGCTGGTTCGTTGAACGGATGGTTGCGGCGCGCTGCGGCCGAAAACCCGCCCCGCCGATGAGTGATAGGGCCGCCTTGAACCTAATTTTATTGCTGGAGTAATAACCACCCACTGATGAGGATCGTATGGATGCTGTACGCGAGCTGGTGCAACGCTGTAAAGAACAGGTGATTGCCTTCCGTCGGGACCTGCACCGCATTCCCGAAACCGGCTTCAAAGAGGCCAAGACGTCCGCCTATGTGGCCGAAAGGCTCGCAAAGCTGAACCTCGACGTTCGGACGGGGATCGCCACGCACGGCGTGGTCGGTCTGCTCAGGACCGGAAAGCCGGGGCCCACCCTGATGATTCGAGCCGACATGGATGCGCTGCCGATCGCCGAGGAAACCGGTCTGCCTTTCGCCTCGACGCATCCCGGATGCATGCACGCCTGCGGGCACGATTCGCACATGGCCATGGCGCTCGGTGCCGCATCCGTTCTCAGTGCGCTCAAGGACCGTTTCAGGGGCAATGTCAAATTCGTCTTTCAGCCGGCCGAGGAGGGCCCGGGCGGCGCCCAGCCGATGATCGCGGCGGGCGTCATGGAAAACCCCACGGTTGACTATTGTCTCGGATGCCATTTGTGGGCCGAGCGCCCCGAGGGATATATCGGGGTGCGGCCCGGTGCATTCATGGCGGCCATGGACCGCTTCGACATCAAAATCACCGGCAAGGGCGGCCATGGCGCCCAGCCGCACCTGTGCGTGGACGCGCTGGAGGTCGGCACCCAGGTGGTGGCGGCGCTCCAGCGCATCGTCAGCCGCCACATCGACCCGATCGAGCCGGCCGTTGTCACCGTGGCCAGCTTTCACGCCGGCACGGCCTTCAACATCACCCCCGCCGAGGCCGTCATGAGCGGGACCACCCGCACCTTCAACAAAGAGATCTGGAGTTCCTGGAGAGACCGTATCGACCGGGTCGTGCGGGGCGTCTGCGAATCCATGGGCGCGGGCTACGAACTGAATTTCAGCTGGGGTTACCCGCCGACCGTCAACGATGCATCCATGGCCGACGTGGTCCGGCGCTGCGCCGTCCAGGTGGTCGGTGAGGAGCGGGTCGTCGTGCCCGACCTCACCATGGGCGGCGAGGACATGTCGTTTTTTTTACAGCGGGCCCCGGGCTGCTACTATTGCATCGGCGTCGGCCGTGAGGGTGCCGCCCCCCTGCACAATCCGAAGTTTGATTTCAAAGAGGATCTGATGCTGCTGGGGGTCGAGACCCACTGCCGGGTGGCGCTGGATCTATTGGGTGCATAAGCGACACTTTTCGGAGGACATCATGGATTTGGTCAAATGGAAGAATGTTGAAGACGTCAAGATCGCCAAATTTCCATACAAGGGTCAGCTTCTGGACGTAAAGGGCATCAGCGTGCGCTGGTTGTCGAAGTTCGGCGACGACGGCACCGGCTACCCGGAATACGGCCTGCGCCTGTTCACGGCCCAGCCCGGCGGAGAGATTCCGATTCACAATCACTTTTACATCCAATCCATGTACATCCTGAGCGGCCGCTTCGAGTGCTATCGGTTCGATCCGAAAACCGATCGGAAGACGATGAGCTGTATCGCCGAAACCGGCGACACGGTGGTGGTGCCCAGCCTGGAGCCGCACGGGATGCGCAACCTGAGCGACACGGAGCCGGCAACCTTTTTGTGCTGCATCTGCAACGTTTATGAAAAAGAGAGCGTGTGAGGCTCCGACCCTGCGCGGAGCCGAACGCCGGGTCGTCGACGCCGGCCATGGAAGCGATAGGAACCTGTGCGGGCCACTCCGGCGAACGGACGGCAGGGGTGTGAGCAACCAACGAACACATGAAACGGGAGGCTGCCATGTTTAAAAAGGTGATCGTGACGAGTATCCTGATGGTGTTGATCCTGGCCGGCGCATCCGCCGGCCCGAGTGCGGTTCAGGCGGCCGGCGGTGTAAAGATCGGGCTGTCGGCCCCGCTGACCGGCGACTGGGCCGAGTACGGCAACGATTTCAAACGATCGGTCACCATGGTGATCGACCAGATCAACAAGGAAGGCGGCATCAACGGCAAGAAGCTCGAACTGGTCGTCGCCGACAGCCGCGGCGACGCCAAGGAGTCGGTGCTGATCGCCGAAAAGTTCGTGGCCGATCCCGACATCATCGCCCAGATCGGCGACTTCAGCAGCTCCAGCACCATGGCGGCGGCGCCGGTTTACGAGCAGGCCAAGATGGTCCAGATCTCGCCCACCGCCTCGCATCAGGACTGGACCAAGAAGGGCGAATTCATGTTCCGCGTCGTGGCCACCCAGGGCTATGAGGGACCCTACAACGCCCGCTGGGCGGTCAACGACCTGAAAAAGAAAAAGATCGCTACGATCTACATCAACAACGACTGGGGCGTCGATGCCAACAAATACTTCGTGGCCGAGTCCCGGAAGCTCGGTGCGGAGATCGCGGCCGAAGAGGCGTTCACACCCGGCGAAAAGGACTTCAACGCCATCATCTCCAAATTGAAACGCCTGGAGCCGGATCTGGTCTATATGCCGACCTTCTATGCGGATTTTACGGCCATCATGAACCAGGCTGAGCGCGCGCGCTTCAAGCCGACCGTGCTGGCCAACAGCTCGCTTTACTCGGTCAAAACCCTGGAAATGGGCGGCAAGGCTGTTGAGGGGACCATGATCCCGGTCAACTATTTCAGCAGCGACCCCCGCCCGGCCGCCCAGAATTTCACCAAGGACTACAAGGCTCTTTACGGTGCAGACCCCAATCAGTTTGCGGCCCTGGCCTATGACGCGGCCGGCCTGCTGACGGCGGCGCTCAAGGCGGTGGGCACCGACAGCCGCGCCAAAGTGCGCGAGGGGCTGCTCGGGCTCAAGGGATACGAGGGCGCCACCGGCCCCATCTCCTACGCCGCAGGCCGCGACCCGGCCAAGCAGCTGGTGCGGATCATGATCAAGGACGGACAGTGGGTGTTGTATAATCCTTAAATATGCCTTCATTCCTGTTTGAACAACTCATCAACGGCTTGACCCAGGGCAGCGTCTACGCCCTGCTGGCCCTGGGTTTCACCCTGATTTTCGGCACCCTGCGCATGGTGACCT
>CAZEKN010000333.1:0-3126 GCA_964512755.1 uncultured Desulfatibacillum sp.
GAACGAGCCATACATTATCCTATAGTGTTGTCCTTGTGGGAGTGGCTTCCAGCCACGATAGCTTCGCGGCAAGATGCCGCTCCCACAAAATTCGAAGCACGAAATCCGAAACAAGCACGAAGTTCAAATGTTATAATGCTCGAAACCTGTTTTGAGAGTTGTTGATTCCATATTCGGATTTGTTTCGTGTTTCGATATTCGAATTTCGTGTTTTGTTATTACGGAAACCTCAGCTACTTTATAGCAGATGGACGCCAGCGGTTAAAGAAGACGATCCCCATTTTGCAGAAAGCGGGATTCCTTGACAACCCCCATTGAATTTCACTATAAAATCAAATCAAAGGCGCTTTTTTAAAGCGCCTTTGATTTGGGAGGGGCATGGCCCGGAATTCAACTTACAACATCCTGATGTATTCCCACGACACGTATGGCCTGGGGCACATCCGCCGCAGCATGGCGATCGCCTCGCACCTGCTCGGGCCGCGGGTGAACATCCTCATTCTGACCGGTTCGCCCATCGCCGGGCGGTTCGCCTTCCCGGAACAGATCGACTTCGTGCGCATCCCGGGAATGATCAAGCGCACCAACGAGGAATACCTGCCGCTGTCGATCAAGATCAACGCCCGCCATGCCCTGGACATCCGCAAGAACATTATCACCGCAACCGTGAAGACCTTTCAGCCCCAGCTTTTCATCGTCGACAAGGAACCCTTGGGACTGAAGCGCGAAGTGCTGCCGGCCTTGCAATGGCTGCGCCGCTCGCTGCCCGGCACCCGCACGATCCTGGGGCTGCGGGACATCATGGACGACGCGCGGACGACCCGACAGGAATGGCAGGAGAAGGGCGTCTACCAGATCCTGGAGGAGCTTTACAGCGAGATCTGGATCTACGGCAACCGCAACCTCTATGACCCCATCCTCGAATACGGGATTTCGGATGCGGTGAGCCGCAAAATCCATTTCACCGGATACATCCCGCGCAAAGTGCCCTCGCCCGAGGGGGTCCAAAGCATCCGCAAGGAGCACGGGCTGCAGGAAGAAGACAAACTCGTGGTGGTCACCACCGGCGGCGGCGGGGACGGTTTCACCGTGATGGACACCTACCTGCGGATGCTGGAGTCCGCGCCCGGACCGCAGCCGTTCAAGAGCATCCTGATCACCGGGCCGTTCATGCCGAAATCGGAACGCAAAAACATCAACAAGCGCTCGCGCAAACTCGGCGTGCGCATGTACCATTTCTACCGGCAGATGGAGAAAATCTTCGCGGCCGCCGATGTGGTCGTCAGCATGGGCGGCTACAACACGCTCTGCGAGATCCTGAGCCAGGGCACCATCAGCCTGGTGATCCCCCGCGAAACGCCGCGCAAGGAGCAGCTGATTCGGGCCCAAACCTTCCGACGCCAGAACCTGATCGACTACATCGCCTGGGACCGGCTGACCCCCGATCTGCTGCGCGGAAAGCTGATCGAGCTTTTATCGAATCCCGCCGCGCACCGGGAGGCCATCGGCGCGTTCGCGCTGACGGGACTCGAGACTATGAAACAGCGCCTGCAGGACTTCCGGTGCCACAAGCCATGAACGCCGCCGGCCGTCCGGTGCTGGGAATGGTGCTCAAAGGGTATCCCCGCATCTCCGAAACCTTTATCTCCAACGAAATTCTTCTGCTCGAAGAGTTGGGCGTTCCGGTGCACATCTTTTCCATGCGCCGCGGCCGTGAGAGCTTCACCCACGAGAGCGTGGCTCGCATCCGGGCCGGGGTGGACTACCTGCCGGAAACGTTTCTGCGGCATGCCCACCGGCTGCTGGTCCACAATCTTTGCCTGGCCATGCGTCGCCCAAGGCGCTATGCAGCCGGATGGGCCGTCGCGCGCCGGCGCTTTCAGCGCACCCGCAACCCGGCATCCCTGCGCCACTTCCTGCAGGCCGGCTATCTCGTGAACCGGTGCCTGCCCGGCCGCGGGGTGGTGCACCTGCATGCTCATTTCGCCCACTCGCCGACCTCGGTGGCGCTTTATGCCTCCGAGCTGAGCGGGCTGCCCTTCAGCTTTACCGCCCATGCCAAGGACATCTACACGTCGGAGGTCGGCCAGCTGCGGGAGAAGATCGCCCGATCCCGCTTCGTGGTGACCTGCACGGACTACAACCGCCGGCACCTGCTCCAGCTCTCCGACGGTCTGCCGACTCCCATTCACCGCATCTACCACGGGATCGACACGGCGCTTTTCGCAAACGGCAGCGGCGTCCGGTCTTCGCCCTCCCCGCCTTACCGCTTGCTGACCGTGGCACGCCTGATCCAGAAGAAGGGAATCCCCACCGTCCTGCGGGCGGTAAAGCAGTTGCACGAACGCGGTGTTCCGCTGACGTACACGCTGATCGGCGACGGGCAGGACCGCGGACAGATCCTCGGCTGCGCCGGAGAACTGGGCCTTGATTCGGTGTTCCGATGGTTGGGAACCCAACCGCACCAGGTGGTGCTGGAGCACTACCGCCGCGCCGACCTATTCGTGATAGGCTGCGAGGTTGCCGAGGACGGAGACCGCGACGGTGTTCCCAACGTGCTCTTCGAGAGCATGGCCATGGGGGTTCCGGTGGTGGCAACCGACGTATCGGCCATCCCGGAACTGGTGGAGTCGGGCCGAACCGGCCTGCTCGTCCCGCCGCGGCAGCCGGAAGCGCTCGCCGCCGCGATGCTCACGATGCTGACCGATGCCGAATTGCGGCGGCGGGTGATCCCCGCCGCCCGTTCGCGCGTGCTGCGCGACTTCGACCATCACGCACTCGTGGGCTCGCTGGCGGACCTTTATCGGAAAGCCTTGGACAAGCCGATTCCCCAATCCCCTGACCCCCCCTTGTCGTAACTGAGCTATGCGCCGCCGCCGGTGCCCACCGCGAAGCCCTTCGGGGTGAGGCCGGTAGAGGAGGGAGTGCCGGCAATTTTCGCGAGGTAAGTGTCTCCAAGGTCGGTGATGTGCTCATCGACGTTGTCGAAGTAGTTGAAGTGGATCTGCTCCTCGTCGATAATGGTTTCGAAGAGCTTGATGCTGATGCTGTCCCCGTTTTCGCGGCAGACAGCGGCGAACTGGTTGTAGACGTCGATGGTGTTGTCCTCGAGCTTGGCGTCGAAGG
>CAZEKN010000334.1:0-3108 GCA_964512755.1 uncultured Desulfatibacillum sp.
TGACTTGAACGGAGCATGTCGATTATTACTCCGCCAAGTGCATCCCTCAGCCGAGAGACGGCGCACGGACGCGGGACGGGACCGATTCGAAACCCACGTTTTCTTGCCGGAGCCATTGCCTGCGGAACCCACTGTCTGGCGGGTGCCGCCATCCGCGGGCCAGCGAGTAATTGACCATGACCGAGCAGCTGAGTCTGTTTCAAACCCCTGATGGCCGGGCCGGCGAAGGCCCTGCCGCAGCCGGGCCGCTGCCCGGCGAAGCGGATGCCGGCGCCATCGACGAGATTTTTCGCTGCACCCATCGTTGGCGCAGCCGTTGCAAGCTCCTCGAACTGCTCGATTTCATTTCGCGGCTGACGGCCTATTCGCCGCTCAACGCATTCCTGATCCATCTCCAGGATCCTGACGCCACGCGCGTGGCCACGGCCAGGGTGTGGGCCCGAAAATACCAGCGGCGACTGCTGCCGGGAGCGCGCCCGATCGTTATTCTGGCGCCCATGTCTCCGGTGCTGTTCGTGTTCGACGTCCGCGATACGGAAGGCCCTCCGCTGGCCCCGAATGCCCTACCGGCGGCCGGTCCCGGCGGACGGCCGGGCCGCCTTCTGGAAACCACGCTGCACAACTGCGGCATCCAGCGCATCGCGGTGCGCGACGCCGAAGGACTGGACCCTTCCGTCGAACGCGCCATCCGGCTGACGCCGGCGTTGCGGAGAAAGCATGCGGATCTGGGCCTGGAATCGAACGCACGTTACCTGGTCCTATTGGACGCCGGGTTGGGCATCGACGCGAAATTCGCGACCCTGAGCCTGGAACTCGGCCGGATTTTCTGCGGGCATCTGGGCATCGACAGCGACGCGTGGTGGCCCGACCGCAAGGACCTCGATTTCGAGCGAATCGAAATTGAGGCCGCCGCGGTCGCTCAACTCGTCTGCCGCCGCAACGGGCTATCGCTGACTCCCGTAAACATGCTGACGGCCTGCATCGAAAAAGATCAAGCGCTGCCTCCTTTCAGCCTGAATGCCGTTTTTCAGGCCGCCCATCATATCGAAGCCATGAGCCGGCGGGCCTGGAAGAAACCCCGCAAACTGGGCCGCTCCGGGTGACAATCGAGACCGCATGTCGACCAAGCCTGCCGAAATCGTGATCCGCCGCGAAGACGCCGTTTTCCGGCTCGACCGGCGCGGCCGTTGGTGCAACGAATTCGGCGTCTTTCGCAACCATCGGATCAGCGAGTATTTCCATTCGGCGATCCGCCGCGACGCGGGCGGCTATTTCGTCTGCCAGGAGCGCGGCAACCTGACCGAGAAAGTTTATTTCCCGTATGAGGATACGGCGCTGTTCGTAACGGACCTCACCCTCGGGCCGGCGATCACTCTTCGCCTCAACACCCGGCGTCAGATCGAGCTGGAACCCGCGCAACTCTTCGTCGCCGGCGACAGCCTCTATCTGACGGCCGGCGATGACCGCATCAAGTTCACCGAACGGGCGCTCCTGAAGCTGTCCGAAGTGATGGATTTCACGAGCGAGGGCTATTTCATCCGGATCGGCGGCCGACGCTACCGGATTCGCGAGACCAGCGGCGGGAAAACATGACCCGTGTGCACGTTCACGTCCGGGTGGATCCGGGTGAGTCCCGCACGGCGTGTGCGATGTTGGCGCAGGCGGCCGGGCTTTCGAAGCTTCGGGTCAAGGATGCCATGCAGAAGGGAGCGGTCTGGTGTAAACGCGCGGGGGCCGGCGAACAACGCCTGCGCCGGGCCCAAACTAGGCCTGCGGCCGGCAGCATCCTGGCGCTCTATTACGATGCCGAACTGCTGGCGCGCGTTGCTCCGCTGGCTGAATGCGTGCACGACCGCGTCCGCTTCAGCATTTGGTTCAAACCCGCTGGCCTGATGGCCCAGGGCACCCGCTTTGGCGACCACTGTTCGCTGCTGCGCCAGGCCGAAGTCTTCCTGCGCCCCTGGCGGGGAGCCTTTATAGTCCACCGGCTGGACCGCGAAGCCGCCGGTCTGACGATGATCGCCCACGACCGCGCGTCAGCCGGTGCCCTTTCGCGGCTTTTCGCCGAGCGCCGGGTCGTCAAGCGCTATCGCGTCGAGGTCCGCGGGCGGATCGATCCGGGGATGGGGAGGATCGACCTGCCGCTGGACGGCAAGCCGGCCGTGTCGGAATACACGCGCTTGAGCCATGATCCGGGAACGGACATCTCGGTGGTCGATGTGGTGATTCAGACGGGCCGCAAACACCAGATTCGTCGCCATTTCGCGCTCGCCGGCTTCCCGGTGATGGGGGACCCGGCATACGGCCGGAACAACCGAAACGCCGAGGGCCTGAAACTGGCCGCCTGTGGCTTGGAGTTCAACTGCCCGTTCACGGGCCAACCCCTGAAATTCGAACTGCCGGCCGGTTGAATTTTCCTGAAACCCGATCCATCCAAATCAACCGTGCGGACGGGGCCGAACCCGAAAGGAAAAGCGATGATGTTTAAAGTCAGTGTCATGTACCCGAATCAGGATGGTGCCCGATTTGACTTGGATTATTACTGCACGAAACACATGGAACTGGTCCGGAAGCACATGCAACCGTTCGGCCTGGTGCGCACCGAAGTCCTCAGGGGCGTTAGCGGAACCTCCAGTCAGCCCGCGCCGTACATCTGCATCGGCAACCTGTATTTCGAAACTGTCGACGGGTATGAAAAGGGCATCGCGGCTTCCGCGGGAGCGCTGCGCGCCGACATCCCCAATTTCACTGACGTGACGCCGGTCCGTCAGGTCAGCGAGATCCTGGCGGCGGCTTAGCGATTTGGCTTTCAAGACCGCAAATAGCCCGTCCGCTCCTCAAGCCGATTCATCGTTTACGGGCGTCTTATTGCTGGCCCTGCTCAGCCTGTTTTGGGGTCTGGGCTGGCCGGCCATGAAGATCGTCTTGAGCGAAGTCCGCCCCTGGACCTTCCGGGCGGTCTGCCTGCTGGCGGGAGGAGGCGGCTTGCTGGCCCTGGCCCGCATGGGAGGAACCCGCCTTAAGGTACCGCGCGTGGATCTCAAGCCGCTCCTGGTGACGGCGGCCATCAACATCACGGGCTGGCATATCCTCTCCGCCCACGGAATC
>CAZEKN010000335.1:0-3099 GCA_964512755.1 uncultured Desulfatibacillum sp.
AAGATGGGCAAGAAGCCTTGGGACATGCTTGAAAAATGGTGGACCACCGCACCCGACTTCTCGTTTCCGCTGGAAGTTCGCAACGGCTCGGCCGTGTTCAAGGCGGACGGGATCACCAAGGTCGCGGCATTCAAGGCGAAATTCCCGTGATTTGCTGAATCGTTCGAACAGGCAGCCGCCTGCGGGTCCGATGTCCCGGAAGCGGCTGCCCATAAAAATATCCCGTAGCACAACCCGTTCAAATACTGAACCCATGCTTACTCGGCAGTGGGACATGAGAGGTTTTTTCTCGCGACCCGCCGCTGCGGATGCCAAGGTGGTGAAGCCATGGCACTTCATGACTACACGGTTTACGACCTGATCAATCGCAACGCAGTGTGTTACAAAAACTTGCAGGCCTGGCTGGAGGTCGACGACCAGCGCACGCTCAGCTTCTCCGGCGTCAAGCAGCAGGTGGACCGGCTCGCCACGGGGCTCCAGCAGGCGGGGATTCAAAAAGGCGACCGGCTCGGCGTGCTGGGCAAGAACAGCCTTGAGTACTTCCTGCTCTACGGAGCGGCCGCCGCGCTGGGCGCCGTCATCCTGCCGATCAATTGGCGGCTTTCAGCAGAAGAGGTCGTGTTCAACCTCAACGACGGCACCCCGAAGCTTCTGTTCGTCGACCCCGAATACCAGGCCATGATCGGTCCGGCGAAAGACCGGTTGCCCTCGGTGAAACGGTATTTCAATCTCAAGCCGCCCGGGGGCCAGTTTGACCATTTCAACGATCTGTTGAAATCTTCGGCCGGCTTCCAGCCGGCCGAAGTAAGCGATTCGGACGGCCTGGTCATCATCCACACCGCCGCCGTGGCCGGCCGGCCGCGCGGGGCGCTCCTGAGCCACCGCAACTTCATCAGCGCCAATGCCCACCTGAACCTGCTCATGCACGTGTCGCCGGCGGATGTGCATTTGAACTTGCTGCCGTTGTTTCACGTCGGCGGGCTTTTCATGGCGACCATGAGCTTCCACGCCGGGGCGCTGAACGTGAACATGAGCAAGTTCGACGCCGCCCAGGCGGTGGAGTTGATTGCTGAAAAGAAAGTGACGGTCCTGTTCGACTTCGCGCCGATCATGAGCTCCATCTTGGAGCAGCAGGCCAGGACCGGCAAGGATATCCGCTCGCTCCGCCATGTCATCGGCATTGAAGCGCCTGAGACCATCGAGAAATACCAGCAGCAGATCGGCGGGACGTTCTACGTCATGTACGGCCAGACCGAGACGTCCGCCATCGCCACCCTCGGCCGCTACAGCGACCGTCCCGGATCGGCCGGCCAGACCATCCCGCTGGCCGATGTCAAGCTCGTGGACGACAACGAGCGAACAGTCCCCGCGGGCGAGGTCGGCGAGATCGCCGTCAAGGGCCCCATGGTCTTCAACGGCTACTGGAACCTGCCCGACGACACGGCCCACGCCCTCCGGGACGGCTGGCACCACACCGGCGATTTGGGGCGCTTCGACGAGGATGGGTTCCTGTTTTATGCGGGGCGCAAGCCCGAGAAGGAATTGATCAAGCCGGGCGGAGAGAATGTCTACCCGGCCGAGGTGGAGAAGGCGATTCTGGAGCACCCGGCCGTGGAGATGACGGTGGTGTTCGGGGTGCCCGATCCCAAGTGGAAGGAAGGCATCAAGGCAGTCTGCCAGCTGAAGCCCGGGCAGAAGCTGGTGGCCAGGGATCTCACCAAATTCGTGGGCGAACGCATCGCCAGCTACAAGAAGCCGCAGTATGTCGAGTTCGTAGCGGAGATGCCGCTGCTCGCCAACGGTTCCCCCGACCGGGTCAAGGTTAAGGAGCAATACGGCGCCGAGCAGAAATAAGGAAACTTTGTGTTGCCCGCATCAGAGCCTTGCGGCTTTCGCGCCTTTTACCGCCAGCCCGGCCTGGGCCAGCCGGTTGACGAAAAACCAGTTGAAGGGACGTATCAGCAGGAAGTACAGGCGGCCGGTCCAGCGCTTGTAGTGGACGATCGTGACGACGTGAAAGCGTTTACGGATGTCGTCAAGGGGTTCGGCCACCACCCCCATGAAGGCCGTCAAGTGCGACTCCTCCGGGCAGCAGCCGATCCAGTAGCGTTCCTCGCGTGCCAGCGAAACTGAGAAAAACCAGATATTCCCGCACGAAAGCATGGGAACTTCTCTGGGGATCCATTCGTCCATCTCCGGGAGCGGCTGCTGACGGATACCGAGCAGCCAGACCAGGCCGGACCGCACTCGATACAAAAACCGGATGAGGCCTGGCCGGTAGGCGAACATGCCGGTAAGAAACTCCTGGAGCGTGACATCGCCCTCGACGGCCTTGACGCCCACGTAGTCGGCGTCTTTCAGGATCACCTGGAGCTCTTCAATCTGGTCAATGTAGCGCATGCAGCCACCCTTCGGCGGTGCCTTGGTCAGATGGCGGTTTATTTGCCTCTAAGTAAGGTTCCGGAGAATGGGAAAGATACCGCGACAGGGCAGAATAATGCCCTAAATTAGCTTTAAAAATCAAATCAAAATGAATCGGAAATCAACGGTAATTTTAAAGAATTGACGCGTTGATGATCGGTCGGCAGGGTGATCGTTCGGATATGCGACTATTGTTATCAGGCAACCTGCTCACTATGCAGATGGCAACCTTTTGCTTCCCCTCCTTTCATTTTTTCGATCGACTTCGCTTTTGACTTTTAACAGGTCAACTACCAGTATTTGAAATGAAATGTCTATCAAGGAATTCGGCATCTTAGCCGATATGATGATTTTTCCTCCCTCTTTGGGGTATTTTGTATTCCAAATCATATACCTGAAACCAGATTTTAGATTCTTGGTTAAACCCGTTTTCCCAATTTCACGAACAATAAAGGCAATAGGGGTTCGATGCAGTCCTTTTGATCTCAGTTGTTGGAATAGGTAAACATTGCACAAATCATCATAAGTCAGGAGATTCCTGTCACCTCTTGCCATGGCTGAATGCCAGGATGGGATGATAAAGCCTTTGACTATCCAATCGCGAACTCTTGATACTTCAATTCCCAATATGCGTGAAACATCGAGAATCGAGTAGGTTAGCGTGGTTTCATGACCTCC
>CAZEKN010000336.1:0-3077 GCA_964512755.1 uncultured Desulfatibacillum sp.
ACAGCCCCATGAAGGTGGAAGCGATCGCTATCAGCACGACCGCCGGGACGACCGCGCCCCATGCGACGCCAGACAAGTCCGCCAGAAAGAGGGCGATGGCGACCGGTACGAGTGCATTCACGACACCGAACAAGATGGCCCCTCCGGTCTTGGCCAGCATCAAGAGCTCCAGTGAGATCGGAGCCAACAGGAGGCGCTCGAAGGAGCGTCCCTTTTTCTCGAAGGTGACGGTAACCGCCAGCATGGAGGTGGTGCCGAAAAGGATCGAAATGGCCACCACGCCGGGCAGCAGGCCCAGAACGTCGTCCAGCCCGCGGCCGGACTTGATGAAGAACATGGCCGTCCAGGCGACCGGAAATATCAGCCCCCAGCTGATGTTGGGCGGTTTGAGATAGTATGCCCGCATGTCTTTCAAAACGATATTCCAGAACGCGATCCACGCTTTCATGCCGCCGCCTTCATCTTTTCTTTTTGCATGGCATCCGCCTCGATGCCCGTAATTTGAACGAACACATCTTCAAGCGACAACTGCACCCGTCGGGCCTCGGTCACCGCTACCCCCTTGTCCTCCAGAAACTTGACGATCGGTCCGATGTGGATGGGGCTGGAAGACTCGACGCGAATGCGATCCTGGGAGTGTTGCTGAAAATCCAATCCGGGGAAGGATGATGAGAGCTCTCCTATAAACGAGGGATTCAATCCACTTCCGTTGATCAAGGTCGCATACCGGCCCTGAACCGGTTTCAACAGGCTGGCGACATGGTCGATTTTCACGATCCGGCCGTTTACGATAAAAGCGATGCGATCGCACAGCCGTTCGGCCTCTTCGATGTAGTGGGTGGTCAGAAAAATGGTGGTTCCGCTGCGATGAAGGTCCGCCAGCAGCTGCCGGATATTGCGGGCGCTGGCCACATCGATGCCGGTGGTCGGTTCATCCAGAAACAGCACTGGGGGATTGTGGACGATGCCCGCCGCAATGGCCAGTTTGCGCTTCATGCCCTTGGAATACCCGCCGAACTTGCGGTGGGCCGCTTTCGATAGATCGAAGTCCTTCAACAACTGGGTCGCTCGGGCGATTCGCGCCGGCTTGCCCATCCCATAAAGGGCGGCACAGAAACAAAGGTTGTCGAATCCGGTGAGCTCCGGATAAAGATTGCTTTCATCGGGGACCACGCCGATTAGGTGCTGAGCGGCTTTCGGATTCTTGCAGCAATCCAGCCCGTCGATACGAATGATCCCGGAATCCGGACGGGCGAGGCCGATCAGCATGTTGATGGTGGTGGTTTTTCCCGCTCCATTCGGCCCGAGGAAACCGAACAGCTCCCCGCGCTCGACTTGAAAGGATGCATGATCGACCGCCGTGACATCGCCGAATCGTTTCGTCAATTCGCCGACTTCAATTATCGCTGATGAACTTGGATCTGTGGTCATGGCATTCACCGCCGCGGGGCGTCCGGGAGTCAGCTTTTCTTCTTCTCTTCTTTCACGCAGGGGTGTCCGCCGTCTTTGCCGTGGCACTGCTCGATCTGCTCCGGGGAGCAAGAGGTTGGTTTGTCCCTCAGTTTTTCTGGCTTTTGGCAGCAATCGTTGCACATGTCCTTCGCCTTTTGTCGGGGGGATAGTTCCGAGTTGGAGACCGACTTCCAACATGCGGTTTCATAAGGTTGAAGCACTTCGGTCATTTCGGACAGCTCTTTGGCTATCCGGCGCAAGGCATCTTTTTCCACGGTGTAGTGCGTCCAGTAGCCTCTTTTCTCGCCCCGAACCAGCCCCGCCCCCCTCAACAACTTTAGATGCTGAGACAATGCGGATTCCGAAAGACCGAGCATCCTGGCCAGAGCACCTACGCACAGGTCATTTTTTAAGAGGATTTTAATGAGATCCAGACGATTGGAATCGCCGAGCGCTTTAAAGCATGTTACCAGATCCATATTCTGTCGTACCGATTTAATTTAGAATAAACTAAAATATTTTTATAAAATTCTTAAATGATTTGTCAACACGCAAATTGCCCGCAACAGGATGGCGCATACCTTAAGGACGAAAAAAATTTCGAAGCAGGCCGCAGAATCGGTAAAAGAGGCGCTACCGGTGGAACCGATCATCCGCCACTTTGGTGCGCATATCCGCAGCGGCTTTTTCCAACCAGCCGGTGCGGGCACCCGGGGCGCAATCGAATTCCGGTACGTGGGGTTTGATGTCCAGCAGGGGGGTGCCGTCGAGAACGTCGATGTTCTCGACCTGCAGATCGGATCCCTCGATCCCTACCAGCCGGACGAGGGATAGGCCGATCGGGTTGGGCCGGTTCGGCGCACGAGTCGCAAACAGGCCGCGCGGCTCGGTGTCCAGATAAGGGGTAACCGACAGCGAATAAGCGCGCGATCGATGAAAATGGTACAGCAGGACGAGATGGGAGAACCCCTCCAGGTCCTTGATCCCGTCCTTAAATTCAGGAAACACCTCAACTCTCCCGGCGGCGCTGTTGGCGCTGACCGGCTGGATGGGCATGGACTTCGGATCGGTAAATGGGCTGTGAATGACGCCGATCGGTTTCAGCAGAATGGACATGGGGTTAAGAAACCTCAACTAATCTTCCCAGGGGGTCAGGCTCTCGCAGCCGTTATCGGTGACCAGCACGGTCTGCTCGAACTGGGCCGAGAGCGATCCGTCTCGAGTAACCGCGGTCCATTCGTCCTCCAGAATCCGCAGTTCCTTCCTTCCGAGGTTGATCATGGGCTCGATGGTGAAAATCATGCCCGGTATCAGCACGAGCCCTTCCCCCTTGCGGCCGAAATGCGGCACCTGCGGGGGTTCGTGGAAATCGAAGCCGAGTCCGTGCCCCACAAACTCGCGCACCACCGAGCACCCCTGAGATTCCGCATGGGCCTGAATGGCCCAGCCGATGTCGCCAATCGTGTTGCCGGCTTTGACCATGCCCATGCCGCGGCGGAGGCTTTCGCGGGCCACGTCCACGATCTTGCGCGCGTCCGGCCCGGGGGTTCCCACGAAGTAGGTCTTGTTGGCATCGGCGTAGTAGCCGTTGAGGATGGAGGTGACGTCGACGTTCACGATGTCGC
>CAZEKN010000337.1:0-3072 GCA_964512755.1 uncultured Desulfatibacillum sp.
CGAAAATGACGCCGCCGTGGTCCCGGCGGCGCAGCACCCATCCCATCAGCACCACCTCCCGGCCCACATCCCCGTCGCCGAGCTGCCCGCAAGTGTGAGTCCGGCGCATGTTTCCCAGTTTATCCGTCAACGTTGTTTCTCCTTCCCCGCTCCGCGTCTCGTTTATGATGATCTTCTTGCAGCCGTTTTCAGCGTGTCCACCACACGGTCGAACGGGACGGCGGTCTGTTCCTTCGTCTGCATGTCACGCAAGACGGCGGTTTGCTTTTCGAGCTCCTGGTCGCCGATCATCAGCACATGGTCCGCCTTCAGCCGGTCCGCGCTTTTCATCAGGCTCTTCAGGCTTTTTTCGCCGAACTCCATCTCCACCCGCACCCCTTCCCGGCCGAGGCGACAGCACCACTCGAATGCCAGCGCCCGACCGCGGCTGCCGAGGGCCGCGATGAAGACATCCGGCCGCAGCTGGTAATCGCAGGCCTTGAGGCCCACGATCTCGGCCAGGCGGTCGAAGCCGATGGCGAACCCCGTGGCCGGCAGATCCGGACCGCCCAGCTCCTTGACGAGCTTGTCATAGCGGCCGCCGCCGGCGACGGCGCTCTGGGCGCCGAGCTCCCCGGTCTGGATCTCGAACGTGGCCCGGGTGTAATAATCCAGGCCCCGCACCAGCCGCTTGTCGACGATGTAGGACACCCCGAGAGAAGCCAGCGCGGCTTGCAGATCGTCGAAATCGCGGCGGCAGTCTGCGCACAAATGATCGATGATGGCGGGCGCCCCCGTCAGCGCCGCGCGGCAATCGGGCACCTTGCAGTCCAGCACCCGCAGCGGGTTGCGGATCCGCCGCCGACTGCAGTCCTCGCAAAGCCGGTCGCTGACGGAAGCCAGCATAGCCTGCAGCGCACTTCGAAAGCCCGGGCGGCACTCCGCGCACCCCAGCGAATTAATGTGGGCCTCCACATTCTTGGCCTGCAGCCGTCCCAAAAGCGTGACCAGCAGAAAAATCAGCTGGGCGTCGGCCAGCGGCGAGGCGGCGCCGAAGATCTCGGCGTCGATCTGATAAAACTGCCGGTAGCGGCCCTTCTGGGGTCTTTCGCGCCGGAACATCGGACCAATCATGTAGAGCCGCTGGACCGGGTCGGGCGCGTAGAGCTTGTGCTGAATGTAGGCGCGCACGATGGAGGCCGTGGCCTCGGGCCGCAGGGTGACCATGTCTCCGCCGCGGTCGGCAAACGTGTACATCTCCTTCTCGACGATGTCGGTGTCTTCGCCGATGCTGCGCTTGAAGAGTTCGGTCTTCTCCATGATCGGGATGCGGATCTCCCGAAACCCGAAATTCTCGAAAAGCGAGCGCGTCTCCTGCTCGATTTTCTGCCAGAGTTCGACTTCGCCGGGCAGGATGTCCTTGAAGCCGCGAATCAATTGAATCATGTTTTCCCTACTTAATAATCTGGATGATGTTTTCCGAGGCCATCAATCGTGTAAACGTGGTTTTTTAGCCTAGTTCGGCGCTGGCCGTCAACATGATTGTAGCCGGCCGTAGCCGGCCGTCCGACAGAAGGCAGGTTGCGGCGCTGGTCGAGGTCTAGTAATATGCCGCTAAACATCGGCTCGATCGAATCTGATGGCGGGCCGGCTTTTTACAGGGATCTGAAACGATCTCCAAGGAGGTTCAATTGACTGCTCCCGGAAAGTTCAACGGGCTGACCGACGTCGCGGGGCTTAGAGTCGGCAACTTCACGGACACTGCCGCCGTGAGCGGGGTCACCGTGGTGATCTGCCCCGATGGCGCCGTGGGCGCGGTCGACGTGCGCGGCGCCGCACCGGGCACGCGTGAAACCGACCTGCTCGCACCGGTCAATCTGGTCGAGAAAGTCCAGGCCGTGATCCTTTGCGGAGGATCGGTGTACGGACTGTGCGCGGCCGACGGCGTCGTGCGCTGGCTGTCCGAAAAAGGCTGGGGTTTCCCGCTGGAGGCCGGGCATGTCGCCCCCATCGTTCCCGGGGCGGTGCTCTATGATCTGGGCCGTGGAGCGCAATTCGTGCCGCCGATCACCGCCGAATGGGGACGTCTGGCCTGTGAGGCCGCTGCCGGTGAGGGACCGGTGGCCCGGGGCTGCGTGGGCGCCGGAACCGGCGCCATGGCCGGCGCCGTCAAGGGCGGGCTCGGCAGCGCCAGCCTCGTGCTGGACTCGGAGATCACCGTGGCGGCGTTGATGGCCGTCAACCCCAACGGCTCGGTGATCAACCCGGCGACCGGCCGACCCTGGGAGATCGGCCTGGAATGGGCCGGCGAATTCGGCGAATCCGGGCGCCGTGCCGTGCGACCGCCGACTCCGCCGGCCGGCCGACCGGCCGGCAACACCACCATCGGCGTCGTGGCCACCGATGCCGCGCTCTCCAAGGTGCAGGCCCTCAAGGTGGCGCAGATGGCCCACGACGGCCTGGCCCGGGCCATCCGGCCAGCCCACACCATGTTCGACGGCGACACTGTTTTCTGCCTGGCTACCGGCCGCTGTCCGCTTCCGGAAACTCCCGGCTTTTTCGAGGGCAGCCAGGCCCAGAGCCTCAACGAGATCGGTCACGCGGCCGCCGACTGCACGGCGCGGGCCATCATCCATGCGGTGCTGTCGGCCACCTCCCTGGCCGGTATGACCGCCGTGGCCGATCTCCCGTCTCGCTAGAACCAGAAGAGAATTCTATGGACATGGTCTCCGGGGAGGAGTATAGAAATTGGCTCGACTTTTGAGCCGGTGGCTGGACAGCCTGCAGCCATGCTGAAACCGCTTTTTCGAACAAAACAAGGAGGATTCATGAAACGCGCGCTGGTGATTGGTCTGATGGTTCTATTGCTCGCCCCCCTGGCGTGGGCCGCGGGCGAAACACCGAAAAAAGGCGGCAGCCTCATCGTCTGTGTGGGCGACGAGCCACCCGGCCTGGATCCCACGGCCAGCGCCTCCGCGGCGATCGATCGCGTGGTTTACTCCAACATTTTCGAAGGGCTGGTGAAAGTCGACCGCAACGGCAAGCTGGTGCCCGGCCTGGCCGCCAAGTGGGATGTTTCGGCCGACGGCAAGG
>CAZEKN010000338.1:0-3058 GCA_964512755.1 uncultured Desulfatibacillum sp.
CATCTTCTCCTCGATCTTCAACTACCTTCCCTTCCGTCTGAGCGGACCGCCGTTCCATTATTCCACCGAACTGACCACTTTGCTCTACGTGGTTTATGTGATCGGCATTATCATAGGACCGCTGGCGGGCAAGCTCAGCAACCGGTTCGGCAGCGGCATTACCCTGCTGGGCGGAGCCATCGCGATCGGCCTTTCCCTGGCGCTTTTTCTGGTCCCTTCGCTTCCGGCCATCATCGGAGGACTCCTGGCCGCCTGCTCCGGGTTTTTCACGATCCACGCCGCGGCGGTAGGCAGCCTCAACCGCAAGCTGGCAAGCGGACAGGGCCGGGCGAACGCTCTGTACATGCTGTTCTTCTACATCGGGGGATGGGTGGGCATCACCTGCACCGGTTTCGCCTTTAAACACAGCGGGTGGAATGCGGTTCTGTTCACCTGCGCCGGATTTCTGATGGTTCCATTGTATGCGAGCCTGGCCGAGCGCAAGAAGCGGTGACCTGAATTTCGTGGCGAGCGCATGCTGGAGGCTGGGATATTTATGATACTCTTATAAAAATCGAGGACGTCAGCGCCATTGAGTGTAAGATCCGCGAAATGAAATAACTCTGGGTTCCCATCGACACTCCTTGACCTTGGCATCACATGTTGTTTCTTTCGGTTATTTTCGGTTTGAAGCTAAGATACCACCAATCCGATTGACACCCCCTGTTCCTCTACCATAGTTGTCCTCCCAAACAGCTCGACGGAGAAGAAGGGAAAAGAGAAAAAGAAAATCCACATTACATCTTGAGCCAATCTATCTGCTGTTGTGTCAACAAAATTGGAGGATGTCCTTATGAAAACCAATCGAATTTACCTGGTCTTAGCTGTGTTGATTGTCCTTTTGTTGCCTTTGTCCGTATCAGCAGATTCCTTGAAACTATATGCGGCAGGAAGCCTGAAGGAGGCTCTCGGCCAGGTAGCGGCCGAATACGAAAAAACGTATAAGACGAAAGTGACCACTAAATTCGGCCCCAGCGGCCTTTTGAGAAAGGCCATAGAAGACGGTGAAAGTCCCGATATTTTCGCCTCTGCGGATATGACTCACCCTGGAAAACTCGCTTCTGGCGGATGGGGAGGGCCCGTTGTATTGTTCGTCCGAAACCAGCTTTGTGCTTTGGCTCAGCCCGATCTATCCGTAACTGGAGACAATTTCTTAAATACCCTTGTGGACCAGAACGTCAGGGTTGGAACTTCAACACCGAAGGCAGATCCAAGCGGAGACTATGCCTGGGAGCTTTTTAAAAGAGCCGATGCGATAAAGAAGGGAAGCTTCACGACGCTTTCCGAGAAGGCACTTCAACTCACCGGCGGGCCGAACAGTCAAAAGGCGCCCGAAGGCCGCAACCAATATGGTTGGGTAATGAGCGAGAAGATGGCTGACGTCTTCCTTACGTATTGCACCAATGCTGTACTGGCCCGAAAAGAAGCGCAATCCCTTAAAATTATCAGGATACCTGAAGAGCTTTCCGTAGGAGCTGATTACGGCCTTTTAGTTAGGAATGGAGCTTCGAATGAGGCATGGAAGCTGGCAATGTATATTTTGTCGCCGGAGGGCCAAAGGATACTGAGAGAATATGGATTTGAAGCCGCAGCGATTCCGAAATAGGTATAACGCCCCAAAATGATAGGGAGCAACCGAAAGGAGAGACCGCCTGGCGCTTGAAGGGCCAGTTTAATTGGCAGCTACTGGTTGCTCCAAGATAAAACCTCCAGCTGCCGCCGACGACACCGATGTCCTTGACAGCCCCGACATTTGTCTGTATTTTTTAAGACACATATCGGGAGGCGTTATGACCATTTCAAGCGTCACTCAGCTGCTCGGCGGAAAAAAGACCCTTGGGCGGGAGGTCCGGACGCGGATGGACCTCATCGACCTCAGCCGGAAAGGGATCTCCAAAGAGGCGCTTCTGTATCTGGCCAAATTCATGGGCCTGCCGGTCAGCCAGATGGCGGCGCTGCTGCCGGTCACGGAGCGCACGATTCAGCGCTACGCACCCAAGGAGCACTTCGACCGGGTCGTTTCCGAGAACATACTCCATCTGGCAGAAGTGGCCGCCCGGGGACTGGAGGTGTTCGAAGACCATGACCGCTTCAAGGCCTGGATCGATCAGCCCAGCACGGCGTTGGGGGGCCGCGCCCCGAAGAGCCTGCTGGCCTCGCGGTTCGGCATCGATATGGTCCTGGACGAGCTCACCCGCATCGAACACGGGGTGGCGGCCTGATGCGGGTGTACCGCCTGGCCAAGGCGAAATACATTCGCGATCTTACGGGGATTGGCGCGCGCATCGCCGGCGGCCGTTGGAACGTGAAGGGGACGGCCGTTTTGTACACGGCGCAGAACCGGGCCCTTGCGACCGTCGAGTACCTCGTACACGTCCCGATCGCCATCATCCCCAAGAATCTTAAAATGGCGACCCTGGACGTCCCGGATGCAGCCCCAACGGCGACCATCTCCATCAAGGATCTTCCCCCGAACTGGGATTACTACCCTCCTCCCCCTCAACTGGCAAAAATCGGCACGGACTGGATCGCCAGGAATTCGCACCTGCTGCTGTACGTTCCCTCAGCGGTCGTGCCGGGGGAGCACAACGTGCTGATCAATCCCTCCCACCCCGACATGCAGCATGTCAAAATACTCAATGTCGAAGTCTACAAATTCGACAAGCGGCTCCTCCAATAGCACCGATTCGACCCCTGCCCGTCAAGCTCACTTGACCCAGTTGATGTCTGTCCCGGGCGGCAGGTGCGGGGTGAAGACCGAGATGTACTGAAGGTTCTCCTCCAGCGCCCGCGTATCGTGAACAATACCGCGCGGGCAGACATGGACGTCGCCCGACTTCACCGGCTTCCATTCGCCGTTCACCAGGATTTCGCCGCGACCGCCCACCACGATGACGATCTCGTCGGACACGGTGTGAAAGTGGCTGCCGATCTGAGTGCCCTTCACGGCGGTCCGGACCATCATCTGGGTGCGCGGGCAATCGTAGACCACCTCGCTGTCCACCCCCTTCTCGGGCAG
>CAZEKN010000339.1:0-3049 GCA_964512755.1 uncultured Desulfatibacillum sp.
GCACCCTGGGCATTCTGATCCCGCCCAGCGTCACCATGATCGTCTACGGAATGGCCACCGAGCAGTCGATCGGCAAGCTATTCATCGCCGGAATTATTCCGGGGCTGATGATGACGGCTCTTTTTGCCGGCTGGGTGCCTTTCGCCTATTTGCGCGATCGCAGACAGAAGCTGGCGGCCGGTTTTGAAATGCCTGTCGAAAAGACTTACTCGCTCGGGGAGAGGCTCGCCATCACCACCAAGATCCTGCCGCTGGTGATCGTGGTGGCGCTGGTTCTTTCCTCGCTTTATACCGGCTGGGCCACGCCCAGCGAGGCCGCGGGCGTGGGCGCCTTTCTGATTTTGGTCGTCGCCATGATTTTCTACCGGACTTACAGGATCCAGGATCTTAAGAACATTCTCATGCGCACCTGCAAGGAAAGCACGATGATCATGATGATCATCGCCACCTCCTTTCTCTTCGGCTCGATTCTGACCAACCTCTACATCGCCCAAACCCTGGCCCAGCAAATCGTCGCGCTGGAGGTCAACCGCTGGATCATCATGGCGCTGATCAACGTTCTGTTGCTTGTGGCCGGATGCTTCCTGCCGCCGGTGGCCATCATCCTGATCATCTGCCCCATCCTGCATCCCATCATCACGGGATTGGGCTTCGACCCCATCTGGTTCGGCGTCATCCTCACCCTGAACCTGGAAGCCGGTCTGATCACGCCTCCCGTTGGGCTGAATCTTTACATCGTGCAGGGCATTGCGCCCGACATCCCGCTGGCCACGGTGCTGCGGGGTTCGATCCCTTTTATATTGCTATTGTTGTTGGGAATCGTCATTTTATCTATTTTCCCGCAGCTGGCCACCTGGCTGCCGGCGCAAATGATCGGCTGACCCTCTATTGATCGAACAAGAGAGCAAACCGTTATCCGGTTACAAAAAGGAACCCGACCGATGAGCAGATCTTTGGAAAATATCAGAGTCGTAGACCTCAGCCATGTGCTGGCGGGTCCCACCTGCACGATGTTTCTGGCAGATCTCGGCGCCGAGGTAATTCACGTTGAACCGCTGCATGGAGACGATGCACGCGAGTTCGGGCCTTTCGCGGGCAAGGGCGGGAAAAACCACTCGGGCTATTTTATCAGTCTTAACCGCAACAAGAAGAGTCTCGCGCTGGACCTGAAACAGGATAAGGGGAAAAAAATTCTGACGGATTTGATTAAGATCTCGGATGTGGTGGTTGAAAACTTCAGACCCACGACGATGCGGAAATTAGGCTTCGGGTGGGAGGAGCTGCAACGCATCAATCCCAGGATCATTTATGCGTCCATCAGCGGATTCGGCCAGGATTCGCTGCCGGGCTATGATGCTCGCCCCTCCTACGACATGGTGGCCCAGGGCTACAGCGGCCTGATGAGCATTACCGGGCCGGAAGAAGGCCCCCCGTGCCGGGTGGGTTCATCCGTTGGAGACATTTTTTCAGGGCATCAGGCAACCATCGCGATATTGGCGGCGTTGTTGCATCGAGAAAAGAGCGGCCGAGGTCAGCACTTCGATGGAGCCATGATCGATGGGCTTTTCACCGTTCTGGAGAACGCCGTTGTGCGCTATACCATCAACGGCGAGGTCCCCGGGCCGCTCGGCAGCGCTCATCCCTCGATTGTTCCCTTCCAGTCCTTTCCGACCCAGGACGATTCCCATGTAATCATAGCGCTTGGAAACGACAATTTGTGGAAAAACTTCTGCAACCTAATCGGCCGGGAGGACCTGTGCGAGCACCCTAACTTCGCCACGAATCCGTTGCGAACCAAACACCGCAAAGAGCTGGAGCAGATCCTGATTCCGGAGTTCAGAAAGAAGACCCGCCGGGAATGGCTGGACCTGCTGGGCAAGGCTGATTTGCCCCACTCGCCGGCCAACAACGTCAAAGAAATCTGTGAAGACCCTCATATCGCCTATCGCAACATGCTGGTGGAAATCGACCAGCCCCGGGTCGGTAAAATGCGGATCGTAGGCTCTCCCGTCCGTCTGTCGGAAACCCCCGGTGAGGTTTATGCTCCAGCTCCTCTGCTGGGACAGCACTCCGATGAAATTCTAGAAAAAATTCTTGGTTACAAGAAAGAGGAGATTGAAATGCTGAAGAGAGAAAATGTAATCAACCGCTCAGTTTGATTTGCCAAACCCAAACGGTGCCGCGGGCGGCCATTCCACCGGCCTGCTTATCCGGCAGCAATCAGTTCGGTCGTCTTATCAGAAAAGTCGAGGTGTAAATCATCTCGACTTTTTCTATATATTGATATAGTTGAATTATTTTTTGATACACTATCATCTTGCGGGAACAGCTGCCATGCTGGAATGGATTATATATCCGCTTCTCGGGATCATTGTCGGACTTATCGCCGGCCTGCTGGGCATCGGCGGCGGGGTGGTGGTCGTACCCTTTCTGATCTTTGTGTTCACGGCGCAGGGCTTTTCCGCTCAACACATGATGCAACTGGCACTGGCGACGTCCCTTGGCAGCATCGTGTTCACCTCGGTCGCCAGTTTTATGACCCATCATCGACACGGAGCCGTCCGCTGGGATATCGTCAAGGGGATTACGCTGGGAATCCTGGTCGGCACGTTTTCGGGGACATGGTTCGCCGCCCAACTCTCAACCAAAGCGCTCAAAATTTTCTTTGCCATCTTTCTGTACTATGTGGCCGCTACCATGCTCAGCAATTTCAAGCCAAAGCCGACCCGGCAACTTCCGGGCATTCTGGGAATCAACGGTGTCGGCGTTGTGATCGGTGTGATCTCCAGCCTGGTCGGCATCGGCGGTGGCGCGCTATCCATCCCGTTCATGATGTGGCGCAATGTCCCGGTTCATCATGCGATCGGCACGTCAGCAGCGATCGGCTTTCCCATCGCGGTCGCCGGAACGCTCGGTTACATCATAAACGGTTTGTCGGTTGCCAATCTCCCGACGCCGCACCTGGGGTACCTCTATGTGCCAGCGCTTTTCGGCATTGCCTTCTTCAGTTTTTTTACGGCGCCATTGGGAGCCAAGCTGGCCCATAGGA
>CAZEKN010000340.1:0-3047 GCA_964512755.1 uncultured Desulfatibacillum sp.
GCGCGGCGATCTCGGGCAGAAGCGCTTCCAGATCGCGATAAGGCAGCTTGCCGGACCGGTTGGCATTGAAAAGCACCCCGGTCCCCAGCGGCTTGGTCAGCACTAGAGCGTCTCCGGGTCGTGCGCCGGCATTGGTCCATATGCGTTCGGGATGCACGACCCCTGTCACGGCCAGCCCGTATTTCGGTTCGTTGTCGTCCACCGAATGCCCGCCGGCCATGCAGGCCCCGGCTTCCACAGCCTTGTCGTTGCCCCCGCGCAGGATTTCCTTGAGCAGACCCATGTCCAGCGCCTTTGACGGATACATGACGAGGTTCAACGCCAGGATCGGCCGGCCGCCCATGGCGTAGACATCCGAAAGCGAGTTGGCGGCCGCGATCTGCCCGAACCAGTAAGGATCGTCCACCGGCGGCGTGATGAAATCCACCGTGCTGATCACGGCCGTGTCGACGGAAAGACGGTACACGGCCGCGTCGTCGCTGGACTCGAACCCGACCAGCAGATTCGGGTCCGCAGGGATGGCCAATTCCTTGAGCGCGTCCGACAGGTCCGCCGGACCGATCTTGGCGGCTCACCCGCAGGTGCGCGACATTCCTGTCAGCGTTTTTTTCTTGAAGAAAAACATGACCGCTTCCTTTCGCCGTCGGATTCCATCGCGACGGAGCGCCATTTATATCAAATTAATTCCGTCAAGACGATCGTAAAGGCGCGCCAAAAGAACCGGCGCCGGAAGTCCTCTTCCGGCGCCGGGTTTTCAGCTCCAATATGATCACTTCTATGCGGTTTCTACGGCAGCCGGCTCGCTTAGGGCCTGTCCGGTTGCTTCATACGCGTATCGGACAATCTGTAGATTAAATGCCGTTCGGCTCATCTGGGCCTCGACGGCAGCGCCCGACCTCTTGAGCTCGTCCATGAATCTCTCGATCACGCTTTGACCGCGCCCGGCCTGCTCGGAATCGATGGCCCGGCTGGAGAGCATTTCCTGGAGGAAGTTCTCCAGCAATCTCCCCAGATGCTTCATCCGCCGATGGCCACGAAGCCCGAACGCACGAGCCCGCTTCGCCATGCTGGCGGCCACCGGTCCGGCCTCGTCTCCAACGCCATCGATGGGAGCGGCACTCGGGTTCTCGGCTGTTGCCTCCGGCTCCGGCGCGGCCGTCTGCTCCGGTTCGGCCGTCGCCCGGAGAGACATCCGGTCGAATTCGAAATTCAAATAGTGCATGCTGACGCGGAATCTGAAATCCGCCTGGAATGCGGAGAGGGTTTCGAAACGGCCAACCTCGTTCGCAGCCTCCGGCAAATCGCCGTTTTCATCCGCACCGGTCAAGAACGCTTTCAGCATGCCGCCCAGATCTTGCAAAAGCGCCTGGATATCAGCCATTTCCTGATCGTTCAGATCCCCCTGAACGGCAAGGGTGAATTCACTCTCGGCCTCGAAATCGAGTTGCTGCAGGTCCTGCCGATTATACCCTTGCCGGGTGCAGGACAGGTGCTCATAGGTGAGCAGGTTCGCTTCAGCCTGCTCGCGGCTGGACAGCATGACCGTATCGCCTTCGTCGGTCAGAATGGTGATTTCCGCGCTCTGTTCCGCAGAGACACTCAGCGCGTTCAATCGGGTGGATGTTTGCTGAAACTGGATGTCGGACGGATCGAGGGCGCAACTTCGACCGGCGCCGCAGCTATGGAGTCCTTCCATGGGCGGTCGATTCTCCTTTCTGGATTAAATCGGCTTCTGAAAAGAGATATCGGCCGGATGGAAGAATTCTTTACTGCGCCGGCAACAAAATATGCCCAATTCGGGTCGTAACGCTGGGGCGGCTATCCCTTCGTTTTGGCGTCGGCCATTTGCTGAGCAATCGCGCCGAAGGCCTTGGTGACGGCCGAATCCGGGTACGCGCGCTGGAACGACATTCCGGAGTCGCCGCAAGCGACCATGCGCGGGTCCATGGGGATCCGCCCGAGGAAGGGGATGCTCATCTCGCGCGCGGTGCGATCCCCTCCGCCCGCCCCGAAAAGATCGATCACCTCGCCGCAATGCGGGCAATTCAACCCGCTCATGTTCTCGACGAGCCCGAAAATCTCGAGTTTGACGGCGCGACAGAAATTGATGGACTTGCGCACGTCGGCCAGGGCGACCTCCTGCGGGGTGGTCACGATCACCGCCTTGGCGTCCGGGATCTGCTGAGCCACCGTCAGGGGCTCGTCGCCGGTTCCGGGCGGCGAGTCGATGATCAGGAAATCCAGTTGGCCCCATTCCACGTCGGCGATGAACTGACGGATGGCTGAAAACTTCAGCGGCCCGCGCCAGATGACGGCATCATCGGGCTTGGGGAGAAACGACTCCATGGAAATGGCCGACAGGTTCTCCGAAAAACGCATGGGGTTGAGTTTGCGGTTGCGGTTGACGTCGGGCATGCCGGTGAGACCCAGCATGCGCGGCACATCCGGTCCGTGCAGGTCAACGTCCATGATCCCCACGTTGAATCCCTTTTCCGCCAACGCCAGCGCAAGGTTGACGGACGTGCTGGTTTTGCCGACCCCGCCCTTGCCGCTCATCACGATAAACTTGTTCCTTATTTTTTCAAGCGAGCTGGCCACCGATGCGTCCTGTTCGTCTTTGATCTGCTGAGGGCTCTTGGGCACCTTACCGAGAATTTCCGTCATCCGAACGAACTCCTTTCCGTCTCATATACGATCTCTTTCTTGCGCACGCGGCAAGGCCTGATTTTAACCTGGAAGATGCGCTTGTCAAGCAGACAAACCGTCCTTCCTGCGGAATCGAAGTGGATGGAACGAATTCTCTGGACTTCTTCATCGGTTTGATATTAAGATTTTTTAAACTACATCTGTAGAAAACAGAAGGGACCCCTCCATGCGATGTCTGAAGATGCTGCTTCTTCCTTTCTTGTTCACAGCCATGTTTCAGGATACGGCCTTGTCGGCCACTCTGCGAATCCCTCTGAAAAAAATCGCACCGGTCCGGGATCACCATCTCAGGGGATCGATGGACAACTACAATTTCACCATCCCCATCCCGGAGCGCTGGA
>CAZEKN010000341.1:0-3046 GCA_964512755.1 uncultured Desulfatibacillum sp.
CATGCCCGAGCTGGAACTGGAAAAACTTCGCATCGAGAGAAGCGCATTGCAGCCGATAGGCCGCAAGCGAAAGCGGCTGGTGTGGGGGGTTTTGATCGTGGCGCTGGCCGGCGCGCTCGCTGCGCTTTACCGCGCGGGCTGGCTCACCCCCGCCGTGAAAGTCCAGCCGGCGGTTGTCCAGGACGTCTATCCATCCCAGGGCCTGACGCTGTTGAATGCGAGCGGGTATGTGGTGGCCGACCGCAAGTCGGCGGTGGCGTCCCAGGTAACCGGCCGGCTGATCCATCTCGGCGTCGAGGAGGGCAGCCGCGTGACAGCGGGCCAGATCATCGCTCGCCTGGAGAGCCGCGACGCAGCGGCCGCGCGCGAACGCGCGCTTCAGAACGTTACCGTCGCCCGTTACAACCTGGAGCAGGCCCGCGCCGAACTCGAAAATGCCGGCCTGGATTACGATCGCAAGAAGACCCTGGCAGTCAAGGGAACCATCGCGCGGTCGGCCTTCGATACGGCCGAGGCCCGCTACAAGACTGCCAGGGCGTCCGTGGAGGCCCTGGCCGCCGCCGGCCGCGCCGCCCAGGCGGCGCTGGAAGAGGCGGAGGTGCTGCTCGACTACACCAACATCCGCGCGCCCTTCGACGCCGTGGTTCTCACCAAGAACGCCGATATCGGCGATATCGTCACCCCGCTCGCCGCCACGGCCGAGGCCAAAGCCGCCGTGGTTACCATCGCCGACATGGACTCGCTGCGGGTCGAGGTGGACGTTTCAGAGTCGAACATCGCCCAGGTCCGGCCGGGGCAGCCCTGCGAGATCCGGCTGGACGCATTTGCGGAGACGCGTTTTCCCGGCCGGGTGCACATGATCCTGCCAACCGCCGACCGCAGCAAGGCGTCGATCACGGTCAAGGTCTCCTTTCTTGAAGCCGATCCGCGGGTCCTGCCGGAAATGAGCGCCAAGGTGGCGTTCCTGTCGCGGCCGGTCGGCGCCGACGAACAGGCGCCGGTGCGGGCGGTTCCAGCGGCCGCCGTCGGCACGCGCGGTGGGCGGGCGGTGGTGTTCCTGATCCAGGGCGAGCAGGTCCGGGAGGCTGGGGTGCAGCTCGGCCGGCGTCTGGCGGAGATGGTCGAGTTGCGTGAGGGACCTCCCGTCGGCAGCCTCATCGCCGCGGCTCCGGTTGAGAAATTATCGGATGGGACCCGCGTTGCGGTTCCCAAACAGTGATTGATGAGCACCGAGCGTCCGGTCATCGTTGACATCCGTGGTCTCAGCAAATCCTACCGCCGGGGGAACCAGCTCATCCCGGTTTTGGAGGACATTTCCCTGACCATCGCCGAGTCCGAATTCATGGCCCTCATGGGGCCTTCGGGATCGGGCAAGAGCACGCTGCTCAACCTCATCGCGGGCCTGGATCGGGCCGACTCCGGAACGATTCGCGTGGGGGGCATCGACATCAGCGATCTGTCCGAAACCCAGCTGGCCGCCTGGCGCGCGACCCATGTCGGGTTCATCTTCCAGTTCTACAACCTCATTCCGGTGCTGACGGCCTTTGAAAACGTCGAACTGCCGCTCGTGCTGACCGATTTGTCCCGCCGGCAGCGCCGCGAGCATGCCCACACGGTGCTGCGGCTGGTCAGTCTCGAGGACCGCCTGGACCACTACCCGCGCCAGCTCTCCGGCGGGCAGCAGCAGCGGGTGGCCATCGCCCGCGCCCTGGTGACCGATCCGACCCTGCTGGCGGCCGATGAACCGACGGGTGATCTGGACCGGGTCTCGGCGGAGGACGTGCTGGTTCTCCTGGAGCGGCTGAGCCGGGACCTGGGCAAGACCATCATCATGGTGACCCACGACCCGCGGGCCGCCCGGCGGGCCTCCACCATCAAACACCTCGACAAGGGCATTCTCGCTAATGATGTGGAAGCTGTTGTTCCGTAACGCGTTCCGGCACAAGCTGCGCGCCCTGCTGACGGTCTTCGGGGTGGCGGTGGCCGTGCTCGCCTTCGGGCTGCTGCGCACCGTGGTGGATGCCTGGTATGCCGGCGTGTCCGCGGCGGCCGCCAATCGCCTCATCATCCGCAACGCCATATCGCTCACGTTCTTCCTGCCGATCGCCTACATGGAGAAAATCCGGGCCGTCGACGGCGTCAAGGCAGTCTCGCACATGACCTGGTTCGGCGGTGTCTACATCGACCGCAAGAATTTTTTCGCGAACTTCGCCGTCGAGGGCAAGCCCTTTCTCGACCTCTACCCGGAATTCATCCTGCCGGAGGATCAGAAGGATGCGTTCGGCAAAGACCGCAAGGGCTGCGTGGTCGGCCGCGGGCTCGCCCGGCGTTTCGGGTGGAAGGTCGGCGACAGCATCAATTTGCAGGGTACGATCTTCCGCGGTGACTGGCCGATGACGGTCCGGGGGATTTACAGCGGCCGCGAGCGCACGGTGGACGAAAACCAGCTGTTTTTCCACTGGGACTATCTCAACGAGCGCCTCAAGGCCGCGGCCCAGCGCCGGGCCAACCAGGCCGGCATCTTCATCATCGAAATCGCCGATCCGCATGCCGCCGCAGCGGTGTCCGGGTCGATCGATGCGGTCTTCCAGAACTCGCTCGCCGAAACCCTGACCGAAACGGAGCGGGCGTTCCAGATGGGGTTCGTCTCGATGAGCGAGGCTATTCTGGTGGCCATCCGGCTGGTTTCCTTCCTGATCATCGGGATCATCATGGCCGTGACGGCCAACACGATGATCATGTCGGTGCGCGAGCGCATGCACGAGTTTGCCGTCTTCAAGACCCTCGGTTACGGCGCCGGCCGGCTGAGCAGCTTGATTCTGGGAGAATCCGCGGTGATTTGCGCTGCAGGCGGCGCGCTTGGAATCGCGGCAACGTTTCCCGCCCTGCGGATTCTGGCCCGATACGTGAGCAACGTCTTCCCGGTGCTCGATATTACCACTGCGACCCTTTGCTACGATGTCCTGACGGTGGCCGCCGTCGCCCTGATCGCCGCGGTATTCCCCATCCGGCGGGTGGTGACGGTGCCGATTGTGGAAGCGCTGGG
>CAZEKN010000342.1:0-3037 GCA_964512755.1 uncultured Desulfatibacillum sp.
TGACGGCCACCAGATCGGCATAATCCAGCATGTCGATCTTTTCGAGCTGGGAGGCGGCGCCGTACTCGCTGGTCATGACGTAGAGCGAGACGTCCACCAGATCGACGATGCTCGAATCGCCCTGGCCGATGCCGGCGGTTTCCGTGATCACCAGATCATAGCCGGCGGCTTTCACCGCCAGGATGGCTTCGGCGAGCGCCGCGGGGATTTCAGTGGCCGAGCTGCGGGTCGCGAGCGAGCGCATGAAGACGCGCGGGTTGCCGATGGCGTTCATGCGGATGCGGTCGCCCAGCAGGGCTCCGCCGGTCTTGCGGCGCGACGGGTCGCAGCTGAGCACGGCCACGCGCACCTGCTTGAGATCGTGCAGGATGCGCACGATCAGCTCGTCCGTGAGCGAGGACTTGCCGGCGCCGCCGGTGCCGGTGATGCCGATGACGGGCACCTTGCGGTTTCCGATCCGGCGGGCGAACTCGGCCCGCAGCTTCGCCAGATGGCCGTTCTGCTGGGCCTTGGCCATTTCCGCGGCGGAAATCAGGTTGGCCACGAGCCGCTTGTTCTCGGGTGCGAGGCCGTCCAGGGTGAAGTTGAAATCGGCGACGGTGGGAAAGTCGAGGGTCGTCACCAGGTGGTTGATCATGCCCTGCAGGCCCATGCGGGCGCCGTCCTCCGGCGAATAGATCTTGGCGACGCCGTAGGCCTCCAGCTCCCGGATCTCCTCCGGCACGATCACGCCGCCGCCGCCGCCGAACACCTTGACGTGCGGCGCTCCGCGCTCGCGCAGAAGATCCACCAGATATTTGAAAAACTCGATGTGGCCGCCCTGATAGCTTGAGACCGCAACCCCCTGGACATCCTCTTCGATGGCCGCGTCCACGATCTCCTGGACCGATCGATTGTGCCCGAGATGGATGACTTCCACGCCCGTGTCCTGGATGATGCGGCGCATGATGTTGATGGCCGCATCGTGGCCGTCGAACAGCGAGGTGGCCGTCACCACCCGGATGGGATTGCGGGGTTTGTAAACCTCAACCGGTACGCTCATGAAGCCTCCTTGGTAAGGCAGAGGGCAAAGAGCAGAGGGCATAGGGCCATATTCCGCGTCCTCAACACTCAGTCCTTTGCTCTCTGCACTCTGCTCTATGCCCTATGCCGGACGGGTTTTCTTACATTTATCGCGCATAAGCTCTCAGTGCCCATCGCGCGTCACTGGTCGGGGGCTCCCGTGCACATCCGCAGGATCGTCGCGGTCTGCAAGGCGATGTAGTCATCGATGCTGTAATGCTTGCCCAGGAACCAGCGGCGGAAGGTCCACATGTGCCCCATGACCACGATGTTGTGGGCGGTCAGTTCGATGGATCGTTCGTCCAGATGAGGCAGTTCGCCCGACTGCGACAGCCGGGCCAGCACGCCAACCAGGAGCCCCGTTATCCGCAGCTCGTTTTCAAGCACGCGCTGCTGCCATTGGCGGGGCAGCGACTGGGTTTCCTGATAGATCATCAGGATGAAGTCGCTCATCCGGTGGCAGACCATGAAATACTCGCGGATGACCTTGGCCAGGGCGTCGCGTCCGCCGGATGCGTCCGCCATGGCGGTCGCGACGCCTCGCTCCATTTCCGTATGGATGAAATCACAGACGATATAGAGGATGTCTTCCTTGGTGGTGAAATACTCGTAAAGGGAGCCGATGGATATATCAGCCGCTCGGGCGATCTGGCGCGTGGTGGTCTTGTGAAACCCTTTTTCGACGAACAGGCGGGCAGCGGCGGCGGCGATCTGGCGCCGGCGGCGTTCAACCAGGTTCGGATCTTTGACCTGGGTGGGGATCGCGTCAGCACGAATTGCGTTTCGCATGAAAGCTCGCTGTCCGACCGGTTTGTTTCAGTCGACCGGGCGGAATGAGGAAAGGGATGCATGAGATGCGCTCGCCGAGCGAGCGCTCAATCGACAGGAATTTTTACACGTCGCGGGAACGATTGTCAAGCGATGCATCCGGATGGCGCCGTTTCAGTGAGACGACGCCGATGGCGGCTGCGATCAGCAGACCCAGATTAGCGCCCCATGCCCAGCGATAGGATCCCGCCAGGTCATAGACCAGCCCGCCAAGCAAGGGCCCCAGGGCGCCGCCGAGGCCCACGACGAAAAAGATGAGCAGGCCGAAGACCGCGCCCATGTTCTCGCGGCCGAAGCGGTCGGCGGCGAGGATCGGCAGCAGCGGTCCCAGGCAGCCATAGCCGAACCCGAATACCATGGCGTAAACCAGCAGCCTTTCCACAGTCCGGGTCTGCATCAGGATGATCATTCCGGCCGCCATGATAGTGTATCCCATGGCGGCGGAATACTTGGGGTCGGCGATGCGGTCGCTCACCCATCCAAAGAAGAATTGTCCGGCCAGTCCGGCAAAGCCGATCGCCCCCAGAGAAGCAGCGGCGGCGATCTTTTCGACGCCGTTATCGATGGCATAGGGCACCTGATGGACAAACGCCATCAGAGAGGTCATGACGGCCGTGCCATGGCAGAGCGCCAGCATACGAAACCGCGAATCGGCCATGATGCGTCCGGCGGGCAGCGGCACGGAGGACGCCGCCGAGCCGGATGGCGCCGTGCCGGCGCCTGGGACGGGGTCATCTCCATCCGGCGCCAGACCGTAGGCCTCCGGCACGGTCCGGCGCAGCTGGAGCTGAGCAACCAGAACCCCCGGAACGAGCAGGGCGAGCCCGATAAAGAGGAATCCCGCCTTCCAGGAAAAAAGCTCCATGACGAAGGCTGCCGCCGGTATGAGGGTGATCGATCCGAGGCTGACCCCCATGCTGGAAATGCCGATGGCCAGGCCCCGCTTGCGGACAAACCACTTGCCGACGGAGGATGTCAGCGGAACGGCTCCGGTCCAGGCCGACCCAAACCCGTATAACACCCCGTAGGCCAGATAGAGCTCCAACGGGGTCCGCGCCAGGGCGCAGAGCAACAAGCCGGCCGCCCCGGTTGCGGCGCCGGCGGTGGTAATCCAGCGGGGAGCGACCCGGTCCAGCAGCCGGCCGGC
>CAZEKN010000343.1:0-3036 GCA_964512755.1 uncultured Desulfatibacillum sp.
TGAGGTTAGGGTGATGGGTTGCATTGCCATTGTCTGTGTTCTCCTTTTCTGGTTTTGTTATTTTGGCATTCTTGCCAAGTTGGGTGGTGCCGTTGGTTAGTTGATTTTTCGGTTTCGGCGCAGCCGGGTCAGGTTTCCCCCCCCCTCCTTTCAGACCCGTGATTCTGCCGCCTTCGCAGACATTATCGGAAGCTTTCCGGCGAACTTTAGCTGTTTTTGGATTGCGGGCTTCCAGCCTCCATGGATTTCCCAGATGGTACGGTTCGTGCTATGTTCACATCATTTAATGGCTGAGCCCTGTGCCGGCCGGTCGAACGTCAATCCACCAAATCAATATCTTAGATCCATGCCGATCGTGAACATAGATGATATCCAGCCGGGAATGATGCTGGCCGAGGCGGTGCGCAACCACCAGGATCAGTTGCTGCTTGAAAGCGGCCGGCGGATCACGGAAAAGAGCATTCGGGTTTTCAAATCATGGGGAATACGGCGGATAAACGTCAAGCTTGGGTCGTCTCTCGACGGGTCGGGCGATGGCGCCGTTTCACCGGTTCTGCCGCCGGCTATCGATGACGCGCTCAAGGAGCGTTTCTCCGATGTGGCGGCGGAGCCGCTCATGGCCGCGATCATGCAAGCCGCTGCCCGTCAGCTCGCCGCCCGCCAACCCAAGAAGAAGAGCGGATATGGCCGTCGCTGACCTCAAGCGGTTGATCGCGAAGGTCGAAGACCTGCCCACTCTGCCGCGCACGGTGCTCAGGATCACCGAAATGGTGAACGATCCGCGGGCATCGGCCCGGGATCTTTCGCGGATCATTACCGATGACCAGGTGTTGACGGCTCGGCTGCTGAAACTCGTCAACTCCTCCTTCTATGGATTTCCCCAGCGGGTTTCCACGGTCACCGGCGCCATTGTACTGATCGGCTTCGACGCCATCCGCAACCTGCTCTTGACCACGTCCGTGTTCGACCTGTTTCCATCGCGGACATCCAGAGGTCGGCGACACCAGGAGTCGCTCTGGGACCATTCGCTGGGCTGTGCCATCGGGGCCAAAGCCATCGGGGAGATCCTGCGCTATGAGAAACTGGAAGAGCTTTTTGTCGCCGGCCTGCTGCACGACATCGGCAAAATCGTGACGATGACGATGCTGCCGGAGCAATTCGAGCGCATCACCAGCCGTGTCGTCGAAGATCGCCTCCTGATTTCAGCCGCCGAGGCCGAAATCCTGGGCTGCACGCACGCCGACATCGGGCGGCTGCTGGCCCAACGCTGGAACCTTCCCGCCAAACTGATGGGGCTCATCGAACACCACCATCATCCTGCAGCGGCGGGTGCCTGGGCGATTGAGGCCTCCATCGTGCACCTTGCGGACATCCTGACTCGTGCGCTCAGCCTCGGCTCCGGCGGAGACGACAAGGTCCCGTCGGTCGATCGCTTCGCCTGGGAACTCCTCAAGCTGAAGGAGGGTTCGCTCGATGCCGTCATGACGGCCATGCTCGATGAGTTCGATGATATCGGTTCGTTTTTCCGCTAGCAAAAAATTCTTTAGTCTCTTTTCGGATATGCCGATAAGGGCAGTGAAAACGAGAGTACAGCCAGCCGGCCCCCAACCAACCCCAAATTGAAAGAAAGAGGGTATGAGCGATATTCAGGCGTTGGATTTGCAAGGTTTCGTCACCCATTCCGTCAAAAGCGTCTTTCAGACCATGCTCTCCATGGAGATCGAGTTGGATAATCCACCGGACAAGGAAGGCATCTGCACGAACGGGCACATCGTGGGCACGGTCGGTTTTGCGGGCACGGTAATGGGAACCATCAATCTTTTCGTTAGCCGAACCTTCGGGCGCGAAATGGCGGCCGCCATGCTGGGGATGACGGTGGATGATATCGGCAGCGACGAAGAAGTAAACGACGTCATCGGGGAAGTGTGCAATATGGTGGGCGGGGACCTGAAGTCGCGACTGTGCGATGCCGGCCTGACCTGTTCCCTCTCGATTCCCTCCGTCACCTACGGCAACGGTTTCAGAATTGAATCCAAAGGGTGGGCCCGCCACGAACAACTGGGTTTCCGTAACAGCCAGCATTCCGCCCTTTTGGAGATATACGTTAAGATCGCCAATTAGCTCTGCGGGAGGAGCCAAATGACCCTGAAAGTGTTAACGGTAGACGATAGCAAAACCATTCGCATGATCGTCAAAAAAGCATTTCAGTCATACGACTGCGCGATTTGCGAGGCGGAAAACGGTGCCGAGGGCCTGGCCGCGGCAACCAAGGAGAAGCCGGGCCTCATTATCCTCGATATCACCATGCCGGTCATGAACGGGATTGAGATGCTCGATCGCCTGAAGAGCGATCCGGACCTGAAGAATATCCCCGTCATCATGCTGACGGCGGAATCCGGCAAGGACAACGTGCTCAATATCGTCAAGAAAGGCATCAAGGACTACATGGTCAAACCTTTCAAGGGCGAAGACTTGATCGACCGCGTCCGGAAGATCATGCCTCTAGAATCCAAAACCGAAGCCGATTCAGCCGAGAGTAAACCCGTCAAATACTTCACGCAGGTGGAGGATATCGTCGTTCTCAGCTTGCCGGCGAAAGTCACCCGTCCCGTGACCGTCGAGGTGGAGGGGAAACTGCAGGCCAAGGTTCAGGAAATGACCGCGGCGCAGCTCAAGAAAATGATCCTGGACATGGGCGGGGTGTCGGAAACCAATCTGTCGCTGATCAAGCTGATCATTGCGGCCTTTCAGCAGTGCCAGCAAGCCGGCATTGCCGTAAAGTTGGTGGCGAATCCCAAGCAAAGCGAGGAATTAAAAGGCTTCCAGGAAACAAGCCAGATAACCGTGTCCCATTCGATCGAGGAAGCCAAGGCTGTCCTCTGATTTGATTGCGTTTTCAACGGGCTAAAAACCAATTTTCAATCCGGCTGAGTGTCAATGCAAAATGAAAGAGGCTTTTTCGCAAATTGCACTTGAGACGGTTCGCTGCGAGGATAAGCACCGCAGCCTGAACGCTCGGGGCGGTATCCGGGCTCT
>CAZEKN010000344.1:0-3033 GCA_964512755.1 uncultured Desulfatibacillum sp.
TGACCGGCTCCTTCAACCAGAACCATTCGATGATCGGGATGAAGATCGGCAGCGTGTAACAGAGCAGCATGGCGTCGGCGAGCCGTAAGAGTTTCAACGCGATGAAAAAGCAGTACATGGCCCCCAGGCCGGCCACGGCCCTCAGCAGGTGCAGATGCGGACAGCTGGTCTTGAGGCTCAGGCCGCGATGGCGGATATGCAGCCAGGGGAGCAGAAACGCCATGGCCACCGCATTGCGGAAAAAGACGATGACCTCGGTCGGCAAGTCTACCGATGCGGCCTTCACGATGGCTCCGACCCCGGAGAACAGCAGGGCCGATGCGAGCACCAGCAGCCCGCCCGCAACGGGCCGGCTGCGGCGGGGAGTCTGTAAGGTCAAAGGCTGCACGGATGGCGATTTCAAAAAACCTTCATTTTTCCCCTTTGGAAAAGGGGGCAGGGAGATTTTATTGCTCCGGCAAATGAACATGCACACCTTCAGCCGAAGTCAGGCGGGGCGGGTTTTCGGCCGCAGCGCGCAGCAACCAAATTTTCAGGCGACCCTGCCACGCCCCTAAGCCGTCTAGAGGAACCGCGCGCAGGCAGAGACGACCGGCGGCTGCGTGGGCATCGGTCCTCCGGGGCTGTCCGGAACCATATGAAGCGGGCTTGCTGCCGGTCGCGGGATCATAGAACGGATGGTTGCGGCGCGCTGCGGCCGAAAACCCGCCCCGCCGATAAGTGATATGGCCGCATTGAACATATTTTATTGCCGGAGTAATAAATCGACTTCCTCTTGCTGAGGCTTCACGACCCCTCGCCGGCCAGGGCGCCGAGGCAGACCGGTTTGACCGGAACGCGCACGGATGGAAAGGGTACGTGAGCGAGCGGATTCCCGGTGAGCGCCGCCAGCAGGTCGAGCAGCATGGTCTTACAGGTGCTGCCCTGGCAGATCCCCATGCCGCAGCGGGTGGCTTTCTTGACGGCGGCCGGCGTGTCGAAACCGTCGGCGACCGCCCGGCGGATGTCTCCGAAACTGACTGCTTCGCAACGGCAGACCAGCACATCGTCGGGCAGGCTGCGCAGCCATTCGGCCATGTAGCCCGGCGCAAAGTCATATTGCGCATTGAAGTAGCGTGCAAAGGCCATCTGCCGCCGGCGGGCTTTCTTGAGCGCCGCGATCTCGCGCCTCATGTTGTTGGAGTTGGCTCGCCCCATGCGCTGCAGGATCGCGAAGCCGGCAAGGCGCCCCTCGATCAGAGACTTGGCGGCTCCGCCAACGGCCGTGATCTCTCCGGCGGCATAAATTCCTTCGGCGCTAGTTTCGAGGTCCTCGTTCACTTTTACGACCCAGCCGCCCATCCCGGAGTTAAATGCCAACCCGCAGCCGGCAAGTTGGGCCAGCTCGACATTGGCCGCAAAGCCGTATCCGATGCCAAGGCAGCCGGCCCGATAGGTCGTTTCGCTGCCGGGAATCACCACCCCCGAACGGTCGACGCGCGCCGCTACCACCTCGCGCAGGCCGTCGTCTCCCCGGGCCTCGATGATGCGGGTGGCGCTGCGGACGTCGGTCCCGGCCAGCCGCAACCGGGCGAGCATGGCGCCGCCCTGGACGAACTTGACGAACTGCTGTGCCAAAATCCCAGGCGCCGGCATCCGTTTGGAAAACGGCGCCTCGTCCAGCACGGCGGGCACCCGGCCGCCGCTCTTTTGAATGTCCCGGGCGACGGCGGTCAGGAAGAGTCCGGCGCCGGCTACCAGCGTCTCAGCTGCCGGAAGGATGCCGGACTGCTTGATCAGTATTTGGATGGCGCCGGTGGCAAGCACCCCGGGAAGCGTCCAGCCCTTAAACGGGACGAACCGTTCCCTCGCGCCGGTCGCCAGCAGGACATGATTGCAGCCCACGGTTGAAATCCCGCCGTTTCCGTCCGCGACCAGAAGCTCAAAACCGGATTCGATGCCGAGCACTTCGGCACGGTTTACAATCTCAACCGAGGGTTGGGGTGACTGCTCGATCAGGCTCAATCCCTGATGCCTCACCGGGTCAATCCAGGATCGCCCCGCCTGCCGTCCGCCACGCAGGTACTGACCTCCCGGATGCAGGTTGTCGTCCAGCACCAGCACCTTCACGCCATGGCGGCCCAGCACGTCGGCGGCGGCCATGCCGGCGAGACCGCCCCCGACGATGGCGACATTTACGCGCTCAGCGGCCACCGATGACGACCTCCATGCCCTCGCGCACCTCGGTCATGCAAGCTCGCCGGTCCGGAAAGCCGTCCACGGTCACCCGGCATTCCTGGCAGACCCCCATCCCGCAAAAACCGCCTCTGGCGGTTTTCGTTTGGTCTTTAACGGAATGCCTTAGCGTTTTGATGCCTGCGGCCAGCAACGCCGCGAAAAGCGTTTCTCCGATATAAGCCGTTACCGGCCTACCGTTCACCCGAATCGTCACCGGCTTTCCACGTCGACCTTTAATTCTCAAGCCGTTCATGCCGCGACCTCCTGAAAACGCTCCAGTCGGAAAGCGTCCAGCGGAAACTGCGTCCGGCCGGTGGCGATCAGGTCGGCGATGAGCTCGCCGGTGATGGCCGAAAGCGCGATGCCGTCGCCCTCGTGGCCGGCTGCCATGATGAAGCCTTCCAGCCCCGCCACCTTTCCTAAAATCGGCAGGCCGTCCGGGGTGTATGGGCGCAGACCGCCGAAGGTGCGAATCACCGGCACGCGCTGCAGGGCCGGAATGACCGGGACGATGCGGCTGGCGATCGTACGGATGCCGGTGAAGGTGGTGCGGTGGTCGAATCCCACGAACTCGCGGGTCGAGCCGATCAGGATGTTGCCATTGTCGGCCTGCTCGAGCGAAAAGCCCATCCCGCCCCTCTCGGCGAGCTCCGGCTTGAATTTGGCCGCCACATATTGGGCCGAAATCAGGCAGTGCCGGATCAAGGGCGGTACCGCCGCCGTCACCAGGATCTGCCCGCGCCGCGGCGTGATGGGGACCTCCAGGCCGGCCATCCGGCCGACATCGGCCGCCAGTGCCCCGGCGGCGTTGACGAC
>CAZEKN010000345.1:0-3026 GCA_964512755.1 uncultured Desulfatibacillum sp.
CGTTGTCCAGAGGCAAAAATCATGAAATTTGCCCGTAGGCGGAGTCTATATCACATGGAACCACCACTTTGTGTTTTGTCGGATGAAATATAAAAAGCTGATTTTGTGTGTTTTATTATCGCTACCACACCAGCTTTATCAATGTCAATTTGAATGAGTTCGCCTCCACTCTCTGGGACTTTCGTACTTCTCTCATAACGACAACATCCCCTTCCCTGCTTTCCTTGCAACTTCATCGAGGTTCTAATGGGGACGACGATGCTCTCATACCAATTGATTGTGATTCATGCGGACACATTTCTTTCTTTCGGATTAATTGACAGTCCCCAGCGCTGAAACCTGTTCGGCCTCGAGTTCATTTTGGTTGTCCGACTCATTGCGCTCAATAAAAACTTCTTTCTTGCCGTGCAGGAGGATATGCAGGTTGCCTGGTTCCAGTCGAGTCCTCCATCCGGTTTCAGAGGAATGGTCTGGTTCGCAACTTCAAAGGCCATGCGAAAGCCTTTATCCAGTCTGACGGCCAATTTGCCCGTTGCGATCAGCTTTCAATTCATGGCAGCGAGCCTGCGGCAGAGATTGAAACGCTGCCAACGTGTCTGCGTCCATCAACTCATCGAGTTTGGTTTTGATCCGGGCTTCTGAACGAAAAGTTCTATTCCCATTCAGGCCTTATTCTGAGTCGTAAACCGCCGGCAAAAAAAATTCCTCTCACCCGTTAATCGTGTCGATCGCATGCTCTCAAACGGGTGTCAGGGTAGGGCCCCTTGCCAGTCAACTTATCAATATTACTTATTTTTGATCGAATGCCCATCAATCAAACCCGAGCCATCTGGTTTTCTTCGCGACATCCTTCTTGGGCGGCATGGGCGGTTGGTGGTCCGGGTAGCCTAGGGTGATGATCGCTACGAGTTCCCGATCCGGCGGGACCCCTAAGAAGGTGGCGATCACGTCGGCGCGGGCTTTGAGCGGCCCAGCCATCCAGCACGTGCCCAAACCTTTGTCCCAGGCGGCCAGCAGCAGGTTCTCGATGGCGGCGGCCGAGTCGCTGATGTTGTTCTTCCAGACCCAGGGATCGTTCTCTCGGGGCAGGCACACGCCGACGGCGACGGGAGCGCCGCCCAGCGTACGGTAAAAGCGCCCCAACGACTTGAGCCGGTCCCCGCTTTCCTCCTCCGGAAGCGACAGATCCTTAATGGCCTGCCGCATGGCTTCCTCGCTGACCCCGGCCACACGCTCGCGGAACGCCTCTTTCAGGATGTCTTCCAGCCGGTCCAGATACGACCGGCTGACGACCACGAACTCCCAGGGCTGGCGGTTCGTGGCGGACGGCGCCAGGTTCGCCGCCTCAAGAAGCTCCAGAACGATTTCCTTCGGCACTGGGGTCGTTTTGTACTTGCGCACGCTGCGCCGGGTGCGAATCGCGGTCTTGACGTCCATTTTCACAGCCTCCCTAAAAAATATCAAAAGCGGGGACATCGAGGGGAAAATTCTAGAAAAATGGGCTTGAACCAGAAAACAAAGGCTCAGGTCAAGATTCCCTGAGCCCTTGTTTCTATGTTGGTGCCTAGGGCCGGAATCGAACCGGCACGGGACATAGTCCCAAGAGATTTTAAGTCTCTTGCGTCTACCAATTCCGCCACCCAGGCGCGGCAAGCTCAAAGCTGAAAGCACGGAGCCAGCAGTTATCGAAAATAGCTAAAACTCAACTTTGTTTCAAGCGAAAACCGGGCAGGCAAATTCGAAGTGCTTCTCTTCGATCAGGGCGAGACAGGCATCCACCGCTTCGGGGTCGTAGAGAATGCCTTTCTTGGCGGAAATTTCCTCAAGGGCCTTGTCCAGCCCCATGGACGGCCGGTACGGGCGGTGCGAGGACATGGTCTCCACCACATCGGCCACACCGACGATCCGGGCTTCCTTCAGGATGCCCTCGCCGGACAGCCCCTGGGGGTATCCGGTTCCGTTCAGGCGCTCGTGGTGCTGGAGAACGATCTGTGCGACCGGCCAGGGAAACTCCACGCTTTTTAAAATGTCATACCCGGCCTGCGAGTGGGCTTGGATCAGACTCATCTCCAGGCTGCTCAAGTGGGAGGGTTTGGTCAAAATCTCGGCCGGGAGCGAGATCTTCCCGATGTCGTGGATGGCGGAGGCGATGGCGAGCCCCTCGACCTGATCCGGCGAAAGCCCTATCTCCATGCCGATCGCACGCGCCAGCTCCGCCACCCGCTGCTGGTGGCCATAGGTGTAAGGGTCGCGCTTCTCGACCGTCATGGCAATCGCCATGACGCTGCCGCCGATGATTTTTTTAAGATGGTCCAGGCTCTGCTGGAGCTCACGCTGAACATTCCGGCGATGGTCGACCTCCCGGCGCAGCTGCTCGTTGCTGCGCAGGAGCGCCTCGGTCCGCTGGTGGACCATGTTTTCGAGTTCGACGTTCAAGGACAGCAGGCGCTGCTCGGCCTGCCATTTGGCGCTCAAAGCCGAAGCGCACTGCACGATTTCCTGAGTGTGAAACGGTTTTTGCAGGAACAGCAGCCGGTCGCAGAAATTCAAGTGCCGCGGCAGGTTGTCGGAATCGCTGCCGATGTACCCGGTGACGAGCACGATGTTTGCGGCCGGATCGATCTTCAGGATCTTCTCGGCCGCCCAGATTCCGGAAGGCCCCGGCGGCATGTTCACGTCCAGGAAGATAGCTGAAAACGCCGTATCCGTTTCAAACGACCGCTCGACCGCTTCAAGCGCCCCCTGGGCGTTGGTGCAGCAGGTCACGCTGAAGCGTGGGGCTACGCGCCCCTCAACCGATGCGGGGCCGGCGTGACAAATCCGCCTCAGATGGGTGGATTCGAGGATATCTTTGTAGATGTCCAGCAGAAGCGGCTCGTCGTCTACGGCCAGGATGTTGAAGGCGTTGTCAGTCAATTCAAAAACGGTCCTTAGTTATTCGATTTCAACCCTTGCAGCCTCTAATGCAAAATCGAAACCAGCCGCCTTGCCTCAGGCCGGTTTCAGTCAGCCAGAAAGCGGGGAGC
>CAZEKN010000346.1:0-3022 GCA_964512755.1 uncultured Desulfatibacillum sp.
ATCCTTAAAGCGGTGGACTGCGTGCCTCAGTCCAAACCTTGCCTGTGGCAAAACGGGGTTGAGATTACCTGATCAAAGGTATCGATTCAGGGAATTGCAGATTAGTTCAGCCGCTGGTGGGTTCGGGGGTGGCAACGGGCTACTGTGATTCATCTGAAACAATCTCAGAAATGGTCGCCCGGTGATTTGTCGGATGATCTGTCAGTTACCCAACTAATTATATTTATTGCAAATTAGTTCAGCGTATCTTAGCCTTAACTCCGAGGAACTGTTCTTGTCAAAGCCGACCGGACGATCGCGTGGGGAACCACGGGGTCATACGGGGGACCCAACGAGCCACGTTCTTGGAATATTCCACGTATTCATCACCGAATCGATTTTTAAGCCTCGGTTCCTCAATTAGCGCAAAATATAGCGTGTTCAGCCCCCAGAGTACCCCAGCCCAAATCAGAATGCCAATAGAGCCAAAGAGAAGTGTTTCGGCCAGAAGAATTGCAAGGGCAGCCATAATCATCGGATTTCGTACATAGGCGTACGGTCCTTTGACAATCAAATGCTTTGGTGGAGCCCACGGTACCGGGGTCCCGTTGCCGAGGTTGTAGAACAACAGGACTGTCCACAAGGCAACCGAGGCGCCGACACAGGCAAGAAAGAAGATAACCGCAACAACAATCATGGATTCGGGAAATGTTTTTCCGCAAAACCAGCGAATAGGCCCTGACGCTTGAAGGATAATCGCCGGAATAACAATAAAGACCGTTCCGGGAAACAGTAGAATACCCTTGAAAAGTTCCCTTTCTTTATCCATTGGTTCACACAGGCTTTCCTGGCGGACGTGATACCGTTGCAGTTGGGGCATATCCTAAATTTGATGGATCGGTGATAAGTCGGATGATCTGTCAGCTATCCAACAAATCAAAATCAAAACAGATGAGTCCCGCATACCCTATCCTTATCCCCGTAAGCCCACTCATGGCAAACCCTAAACGAAGGCGATTTTTTTATGGATTGATGGTCTATTAAAGACACCAATACCATTATTCAACAAGAGCTTTTCCAGATAATATCGAATGCAAGTAATCTCGCCCATTAACCTGATTCAGAAAGTGCAGGTAGGCCCGTACGCCGAAGCCCATGCAATCAAACATGTAAATGGTAGTACACATTTGCCAGTCGCCCTCGAAGGCTTTACACTGGAAATGCGACATCACTCGCTTGCGCAGGGCAGGCTCCATGGTTGATAACTGCGTAATGTAAGCCATGTACTCTTTAGCCTGGATCGAGGGCTGGGGAATTTTGAAGTTGTAGTCAGCCACTAAATGCGCAACTTCGTGGGATACAAGGCTGCGGTATAGTGAACGGTTGATGGGAATACCGAACCAGGTTTTAAGGTTTCTAAATTCGGAATAGACGAGGATGAACACCCGCCGCTCGGATTCAAGATAACCGCCTGCTGCGGATCTGCTTACGACAGGGGGCAGCTTCATCACTATCTCGATTGGGACATCATTGGGCACATCCAAATCCTGAGAGGCTAAAAACTCAATTGCGTCTCGGGCACCCTCACAGGCAATCAACGCGTCCGCGTTAACTGGCGAACGAACCACAACATTTTGACCGCTACACCTGCTTTCCTTAACGGGCATCTCGGCTTTGACCGCTTTGTTAAATAGCACCTGCTGCCATAGACCAACTCCGACAGCCACGATCAACGCCGGCGCCGCAACTGCATAAATACTTTTTCTAAACCCGAACGACCTCGACTCGGAGCCTTTCTTTTTAGCGCTGAGGGCGGTCGTCGACCTTCGATGGAATGTGCCCTTTGCCATGATCCACCTCCAAGGGTGGAAGGTTTGGCACTATTCAAGATGAGAGAGAAAAATCAGAAAAGAAATTGGGCTGGTGAAGGGAGGTCAGTACAGCTTAAGAAACCAGCGCCCGCATAAGGTCTGCTGGAGCGAGAAAGATACTACTACGGCTTGGATGAATAGTACCCTTGTCGGGCGATAAAAATCAAATGAAATCGTTCAGGGGGAAGAATCTATATCACAAGGAACCACGAGATTGTGATTTGGCGGATGATCTTCCAGCCACCCGACAATCCATAATCGAAACAGATTGGTTCTGGATACCATGTGTTATCCGTGTCGGCCAGTTCCCTCAGCGGCTATTGGCCCGAATCAGGCAGAGGCAAGTGCTTTCTAACGAATAGGATTGATTTTTGAATCTTTTGGAATGTCCCCCGGAAAGCGTCGAGCGGGATTTCGCCGCTTGAGACCAGCTGCCTGATTTTTTCGCGCCAGGGGGAGCCGATGGGTTCCAGGCAAGGAGCCAGAACCGAGCTCAACTCCGCCAGATGGCTAACGCAATTGAACTTCAATCTTCGGCCCGACGGTTCAAAAACTTTTTGGGGTTGCTTTTCAAAAGATATTCCGCTTTAGATTGATTCGGATGTACCTGTTCGCCATCGGCAGTCCTTCAAGAGAGGCGAAAGGCGGAAACAATGGGAGAGTGGATAACGTTTGCGGAAGGCCGATACCTGGCCGAGCGGGCCTTATTGCTGGCCGTTGACGAGCGCGCGGTGGAGCTCGAAGAGACCGTCATCGAGATCGCCGAGGGGCATGGCGGGAGGCGCCGCCTGAGCGGGCGCGGGCGGGCGCCGAACGCGCTGGTGGTGGAACTGCTCGAAGAAGGCTATGAGTTGGACCTGTTGCTCGATTTCGGCGGAGAGTTCAAGTTCCGACTGCCGGCGCCGGCGATTCAGGGCGGCAAGGTGTTTGCGCCCGGCGTCAAATCGTTTGTGCAGTTCGTGCCGCGATCGCCATGGGAGCCGGTCGCGGAAGCCGACTTCAATTCTTTAATGACCCGGATCCGAATCCTGTCCGCTGGACGGAGCTGAGCAGGGTCCCCTTGGCCCGCTCGAACTCCTCGCGGGTGAGGAGGTTTTTCTCGTAGAGCTGGGCCAGAGAGGCCAGCTCGCGCAGCCGCTGGGTTTCCGGGTCTTCCAGCAAGGGCGGCGGTG
>CAZEKN010000347.1:0-3021 GCA_964512755.1 uncultured Desulfatibacillum sp.
CCCGCTGGCGTCCATGATCTCGGCCAGGGCGACCGGGATCTTCTGGGCCAGCGGGAAATACGCCGACACGCAGCCGGTGATGTAGACCACCGCGGCCCGCGGCCTGATGTACCGGTCCGCCGGCGGCTGGCGCATGTCTTCGACCCACTCCGCCCGCTCGGAATTGTCTTCGCCGAAGACGTTGCGGCTCTTGGCCAGGTTGGTTCGGATCGTGTCGATCTTGGACGGATAAGCCTTTTCCTGAACCAGGTCCTCGCGCAGCGAAAGCCACAGCTCCTTCAACCGAATCCCCAGCGGGCAGATCTCCTCGCAGTTGCTGCAGAGCGTGCAACGGAACACCGTATCGGCGTAATGCTTCAGCTCTTCGGCCGACGGCGGCCGTCGTCCAAGAAGCCTCGAAAGCATACCCGTCCGGGCCTTGAGATGGCGCTTGAGTCCCTTCATCCGATAGACAGCCGACAACTCGCCGTTCGTGGCGGCACCGGCCGCCGGGCAGACGTCGGCGCACAGCCGGCAGCTGGTACAGGCGTCCATCTCAAGAAGTTGGCGAATGGTGAAGTTCGCTGTCGGCATATTTATTTTTTCGCGAACTTGGCGATTTCCTCCAGCATCCACGTGCGGATGGCCTCGGTTCCGCGAATCAGCTGGGCGAGATCGGCTTTGTCGTCTGGCTTGATCTTGTACATCCAGCCCTTGCCGTAGCAGTCCTCGTTGATCAGGCCGGGGTTGCCTTCCAGCTCCTCATTGACATCAGCCAGCTCACCGCTGACCGGGGCGTTGACCTTGCCAAGCCATTTGCCGGACTCGACCTTGGCGAAGCGTTTCCCGGCTTCCAACGCCTTGCCCGGCTCCGGCAGCTGCACGAAAACGATCTTGCCGGCCAGCTTCTGGGCGAAGTCGTTCATCCCCATCACCAGGAGATCCCCGTCCTCTCTGACCCAGTAATGATCCTTCTCGTAATAGAGGTCCTCGGGGATGTTGTAGCCTTCGATGTCCATGATCCCTCCTTCTATCTATGGCGTTGCGCCTCGTTCAGCGCCAGCAGCACCGGTGCCAGTACGATGTGGAACATGCGGCTGAATGGCAGATAAGCTACGAATGCGCCGGTCAGCACAGCATGAAGATACCACACGGTGCCGTAGATGTCTTCCAACCCGGCAGCCCCGTAAAAAAAGCGGCCGACGGCATCGCCGACGAATGCATAGGATGACCCGGCCGGATAGCCGGTCATCGCGATCCGCATTCCCTCCAGAACAAAACCGACCAGCACCACGGCAGCGAGCAGGCCCGCGGCCCGCCGGTCCGTCCGCGGCATCCCCGGCAGTCTGGCTGATGGACTGGAACGGCTCCGAAGCATGGCAGCCGCCGCGCCCGCGATGACCATCAGACCGGTCAGGTCGAAGAACACGCCGTGCCACGGGTGGTTCTTGTCCAGCAGCGCCCACGGCCAATCCTTCTCGGGCAGCCATAGGGACGCCAGGAGCGCCGCAAGACCCCAGAGAAAACGAAGCATAAACGGCCACATCATCAAGCCGTGGACCAGCCAGCGTGAAGGCGATTGCCGGTAAAATTTCAGCTGCAGCAATCCATCCAGAACCAGCATTTTCAGAATACTGAAACTGTTGAACGAAAAGACGGTTTTGAAAACTTCGCGGATAATCCATCCGAATTTGCGGAACGGGCTTGTTGCAGCAACCCCGGGGAGGGAGCCGGAAAGCCAGTAGGAGAGACTTCCGAGCAGGCCGACGGCAAACACGATCAAGGCGAGCCGCGTGGTCGTATCGGCGGCTGAAAAGGTGGCGGCGTGGCAAGGCAGACACAGGATGCTCTTGGCCGGCAGCACCATGGCTGCGGCGCCGACCGCGTTCCGGCTGTGGTGGCAGCGGCGGCAAGCGGCTTCGCTGCCGGTCAGCGCCATGGCATGCAGCCGGCTGGGGCTCCCGGGCTGCCGCGCCCAGCCGATGAGGCCGCTTGTCTTGTCCTTTCGAGGGGAAACCTGATTGAGGTGGCACGCTCCGCAGGCAACCGACAGGTGCGCGTCATGGGTGACCGCTTCGTCGTGGCGCACGTGGCACTGGCGACAGTCGCCCGGCTCCTGGCGCGAATGTCCGTAACGCGCTGCCTGCGGGTGGCACGTCAGGCACGCCACGTCTGCGTGCGGCCGGAAGCCTTCCGGCCCCATGTCGATGGCCGGCGGGAGATCGGCCTTGACCGTGCGGGCAACTGCGCCATCCGGCCCGTGGCAGGCAAGACACAGGGTTCGGGAGTGCTGAACCGCTCCGGAAGCTTTAAGGTCCAGCCGGCGGTGGCAGCTCATGCAGCCTTCATCATCTGCGGGGAGTTCCGGGAGGCGGTCCTGCGGTTCATGGCAGCCGCCGCATTGACTCGTCAGAGGCCTGGATGGATCAAACGTTCCCCGCTCGCCAGTTCTCAGCTGGGTGTGCGGATCGTGGCAGTCGCGGCAGCGCCGATAGTCCTGATCGGCCTTCAACGGCTGGCCGCCGTGCCGCCCGGCCTCCAACTCGCCAAAAACCGCATCATGACAGCCGGCGCATTGTTGTGGCTGAAAGCGGCTGCCGGACGGTTGATTTACGTTGGAAGGGTCTGGGTGCAGCGTCTGTTTGGCAATTTCGCCGTGGCAGTCCAGGCACATGATCTGCCCGTGCGCCGAAACATGCCACCGCACCTCGTCCACCAGCCAATCGGCGTGAACGTCACCGTTCACGCCAATGATAGTAAACAAGACCAGAATAGTTGATGCAATAATCCGCATAGAAATCATCGCAGTTAGAACAGGTCTACGCCAGAAATACACCTGGCTGCGCGAGAGGGCCAGATTCAAGGCGCGCAAGCCTTGCGGAGTGAGGCGTACGTTAAGTACGCCGCAGCGATCGCGAGGCGCAGCGCAACGCGGAAGGTGGCCCTCTCGCGCAGCCAGGTCAGGGGATGTAGATGGCCCAACCCAGCGCTTCCCGCGCCGCATCCGCCAGTGATTCCGCGATGGTGGGGTGCGGCAGGGCG
>CAZEKN010000348.1:0-3014 GCA_964512755.1 uncultured Desulfatibacillum sp.
ATTACAACAAAGAATTCAAACCGGCCAAAAAAGCCCCGGTGACCTGCAACGACTGTCATCCGAAGAAAAGCTGATGTGTCTTTGTAGTTGATTAGAAAGATAAAATGGCGGGTGTCCCCGGGATGCCCGCCATTTTTAATTGGCGCCATCTCTTTGATGGATCCGGAACAAGCCCCGCTATCATGTCATTTCGAGCGAAGCGAGAAATCTTCCGGTCATTTCCTCGCGAGTACAAGTCCTGCCCACTCCTGCTCTTCGTCCCGCCACACGGTATTGAAAAACCGCTTTTCAAACTCGCCCAGAAGCTCGTCGCACTCCTCGGTGCGGATCCCCGATATTACCAGCGCGCCCTGCGGTGCCGTCCAGCCGGCGAGACAGGGCGCCAGGCGCGCCAGGGTGGGGGTGCGCAGGTTGGCGGTCACCAGGTCGTAGCTGCCGTCGATGGTCTCGGCCGCTTGATCGGAAACCGTTATCCGCCGGCTCAGGGCGTTGAGCTCCACGTTCGCCCTCGCCTCAGCTAAGGCGCAGGGGTCGATATCGACGGCGAGGCCGGTTTCGATACCCAGCATCACTGCCGCCATCGCCAGCACTCCGCTGCCGGTACCGATGTCGAGCATCCTGCTGCGGACCCCTGCCGACGATCCGCCGGCACTCCCCAGAATGAAATCGATGGCCTTCAGCGCCAATCGAGTGGTGGGGTGGCGGCCGGCGCCGAATGCGGCACCGGGAATGATCCGGATGAGCACATCCGCGGGGCCGGCCGGAAAGGTGCGTTCGGGCGGAGTCAACACGATGCGGTCGGACACGCGCACCGGCTGATCGAAGGATGGCTCAAGAAAGGTTTGTCCGTGCTCGAAAACGTAAGCGAGTTCTCCCTCGGCCACCAGCTCATGCAGGCCCGCCTGCACCGGTCCGCGGGATAGGTTCAGATCGCGCATCAGTTCCCGGATAAGATCGGCTGGAGCGCAGCGGCGTCCGCCGATCCGGTTCAAGGCGCGGCGACGAAGGGTTGCCGCAGATTCAAACTTAGGTGTGGGATCTCTGGGATCGGAAAGCGACCGCATTGCGAACCAGTGCGCCTGCCCAGCCTGGATTTCCAAGGGCGTGAATGTGAGTGTAGGTGGCCAGAACATTCTTGTAAAGAAGCCCGTCCCGGTCGCCGTGTATGCCGACGCCGCGTTGCATTCGGAAAACGAAAGCGTCCTCCGCTCCGGACCATCGCAGCACGCGCGAGTAGTGAAATTCGTGACCGCGGATTTCAGCCCCAATCGGATAGTAGGGGTTGGTGCGCTCGACCGAAACCACGGTGTAGCCGTGTCCCTGGGGCCGCTTGAACAAACCGAAGGCCAGCGGCAGAACGCCGACCATGGCATAGCTTTTCTCCTCGAGAACCAGCTCTTCGCCCAGGTACATGAGGCCACCGCATTCGGCATAGACCGGCAGCCCGGCCAATGCCAGTACCCGGAGGCTGTCGCTGAAGGTCCTGTTTCCGGCAAGCTCCTGCGCGTGGGTTTCCGGAAAGCCGCCGCCGATGTAAAGCGCGTCGATGTCCACCAGACTTCTTTCCCGCAGCGGGCTGATGAAAACAATCTGCGCTCCCGCCGTTTCGAGAGCTTCAATGTTTTCCGGATAGTAGAACTGAAATGCGGAATCCCGCAGGACGCCGATCCGGGCGACCGGTGATTCGACGGCTGCGGCCGCGCCGTCGGGTCGCTCCATGGCCAAGGGTTCGCATACCGCTTCGACTGGAGGAGCGGCTTGCGCGAGCCGCATCAGTGCATCCAAATCGATGTGCTGAGCGGCGGTACGGCCGATAGCCAGGATCGAGTCTGCAGCCCATGCATGCTCGGCGGTGGGCACCAGCCCCATGTGGCGCTCCGGAAAAACCGGACGGTCGAGTTTGGGGATCGCGCCAATGACCGGAACCCCGCTGAAATGCTCGATGCTGCGCCGCAGGATGGATTCGTGGCGTGCGCCGGCTACGTGATTGAGGATCACCCCTCCCACCATCACCTCCGGATCGAAGCGCACGCATCCGTCGAGGACGGCGGCCATGGTGCGGGTGGTTTTGGTGCAGTCGACGCACATCACCACCGGGGCTTTCAGGAGCTTGGCCAGTTCGGCTGTGCTGGTTGTGCCGTCCAGATCGATGCCGTCGTAGAGACCACGGTTGCCTTCGATGAGCGCCAAATCGGCGGGGGAGGCATGGATGCAGAACGAACTTCGGATCAGGTCCGCGTTCAGGAGGAAGGTGTCCAGATTGTAGCAGGGCCGGCCTGCCGCCAGGGCAAGCCAGCCCGCATCGATATAATCCGGACCTTTTTTGAAAGGAGCGACGGATTTCCCGCGCGCGCGCAACGCCGCGATAATGCCGATCGATACGATGGTCTTGCCCGAGCCGCCGCGCAGGGCGGCGATGATCAGCCGGGGAAATTCCGCTTCACGAAGCTGCATCGATGATTGTCGGGAGAGACCAAGGAACCGCTGTGAACGGGCCGGTTCTACTCTTCGTGCTCTGCCGCCGCCTGTTTGCCGGTCCCCTTGAGGCCGTACATGGAGGTGCTACCGCTCGACCAGTATTCCAGCGTGCCGTCGGCCACCATCTCGTTAATCAGCTTCTTGGCCTCGCGGGGTTTCATTTCAAGGATGTCGGACAGGTCGTTGAAATAAAACTTGGATTTGGTCTTGAGCTTCTTGGTGAGTCCTTCAATGATTTTGGCCTTGGCTTCCGCGTAATCCATGGTTTCCCTCTTTTCCTTAAAGTGAAGGGGCACCCTTTGCGGGTGCCCCCCGTTCCATCCAGACGGTCTAGAACTTGAACTGCGAGGTCTGGCGCCAGGTGTAGTAAGCCGGATCGCGGAAATCATCGATCAGGTGGTGGGTGAACGGGATCTCGCATTTCTCGAAGAAGCGCTCCCACCCGATGCGCTCGGCCCATTCCCCGAGGCGCTCGTATTTGCGGGCATCCTGCGCGTAGACGTCGACCATCTTCTTGATGACCTGGGTGGTCTTGG
>CAZEKN010000349.1:0-3012 GCA_964512755.1 uncultured Desulfatibacillum sp.
TCCAGGAAGGCGGCGATGTCGATCATCTTCTCTTTCGGGATGTAGGCGCGCGCGCCCATCTCGATGGATTGTTTGAGCGCTTCGGCGGAAAGGGCATGCGCGGTGAGCATCACGGTCGGAAATCCCAGATGGACGGAGGCATTGAGCAGATCAAACCCCCGCACGCCCATGATGTCCAGGATGACGGCATCGTAGCTCCAGGAGCGCAGCAGGTGAAAACCCGTCTCGTAATCCGTGGCGCGGTCGAGGGTCAGGCCGGCGTAATCCCCGAGCAGGTCCGCCAGCGTGTCGAGCACGTCCGGTTCGTCGTCCACAGCCAGGATGCGTTTATTTTCCAGTACGCTGGATGCCATGAGGTTTGTCTCCGTGTTTTGAAATTCGGCGGCGCTCGTCGTCGCGGACTTCGCGCCGCAAAAGCTTGCCGACCTTGGATTTGGGCAGCATGTCCCGGAACTCGATGTACGCCGGCACTTTGTAGGCGGCCAGCCGTTCGCGGCACCACCGCATCAATTCGGTGCCGCCCACCCCGCGGGCGTCTTCCTTTAGAACCACGATGGCCTTGATCCGCTCCCCCACCTTGGGGTCGGGAATCCCCACCACGCAGGCCCCGACCACGGTCGGATGGTCCTGCAGCGCAGCCTCGACCTCCGAAGCCGACACCCGGTAGCCCTTGTGCTTGATGATGTCCGCCGAACGCTCGACGTAGATCAGCTCTCCCGAGGGCAAAGCGCTCACGAAGTCGCCCATGCGGCACCAGGTCTGGCCGTTGACGTCGACAAAGGTCCGGCGGGTTTCTTCGGGCTTGTCGAAGTAATGTTTCAACGTATAGGGCGACGTGACCAGGAGCTCCCCGCTTTCTTCCGGAGCCACCGGCGTCAGGGTTTCGGGATCCACGATCAGGCACCGGCGGCTTTTCAAGGGAAAGCCGATGGCCCGCGGGCTGGGTTCCTGGCCGATGCGGCTGTAGGCGACATGCCCCACTTCGGTGGAGCCATAGACTTGATAAATCGGAATCTGGCAGCGTTCGTGCCAACGCAGCTTGACTTCCTCCGGCAGCACGTCGCCCCCGCAGAAGCAGTATTTCAGGGACGTAAGATCGTAGCGGTCGAGGCGATCGTTTTCAAGGATCATCCGATACAGGGCCGGAACCCCCAGCATCCAGCGGATGCCACGGCGCTGGATGCTTTCCAGGATGGCATCCACCTCCGGAACGGGCATGAGGACGGTGCAGTTCCCCTTGTTCAGCCCGATGGCCATGAAAAGGCCCAATGCCATGATATGAAACAAGGGGTTGACGGCGATATAGGTGTCGTTGCCCTCCTGGAGGTGTTCGGCCGCGACGTCCTCGGTGACGTCGTTGACGTAGGACGTCATTCCGATGTGCGTACCCGGAACCCCTTTCGGGAAGCCGGTGGTGCCGCCGGTGTACAGGATGTAGGAAAGATCCCTCTCGGGGTCAATGGGAGCCGCCGTCGCCATGGGGCGATGCCGGAGCAGGGCGCGGAACCGATGAACGGTCGGCCCCCAGTTGACTTTACCGGTGGGGATCTTGTCGAACAGCCGACCCAGCGCTTTTTTCCAGAACGGCAGCAGTTCGGCCAAATTGGTCACGATCACATGCCGGACACCGGTTTGAGCCGCCGCTTCCTGGACGTAACCGTAGTTGGTGTCCATGCAGATGACCGCCTGGATCCCGCAATCCCGGATCATGTAAGTAATTTCATGGGATGTATAGATCGGAGAGACCGGCACGACGACGGCGCCGATTCGTTGGATTCCCAGGAAAGCGATCACCCATTGAATGGAGTTGGCGATGTAGATCATTACGCGATCGCCCTTCGCGATGCCCATATCGGTCAGGGCTCCGGCAAAGCGCTCGCTCAAATCCTGCAGGCGCCGGTAGGAAAAGGATTCGCCCAAATAGACTACGGCCGGCCGCTCCGGGTATTTGGCGCACATGCGGTCGAAGCGCGTGAAAGTCAGTTCCGTTTCGGTGGCAGCGGGGTTGGTCTGCATAACGCGTCAAAATCCTTTGGGCCGGATCAAGGCCCAGCCCGAACGAGCCGGAACCAAAAATAGTGAAGAAAGGTTACATCCGACAGGATTTACAGGATAGGCAGGATCGCCTGACGGCACAGGGCTGCCATGCAGTCTGAACATCCTGTCAATCCTGTCTATTTTTTCGTGAAACACACACCATTTCAAAAAAAATGATATTGCCTGCTGCCTGTTTTTCATCACCCAGCTAAATCCCGAAATATGCCGCGCGGACATCCGGATTGTCCATCAGCTCTTGGCGGGTGCCTTCCATGACCGCCGAACCGTTCTCCAGGATGAAGGCATGGTCTACAATGGGGATCACCGGCCGCGCATACTGTTCGGTGATGATGATGGCGATTTTGCGCTCATCGCGGATTTCTCGTGTGGTGCGCATGAGCATGGCCTGCATCAGCGGGCTGAGGCCCATCAACGGCTCGTCCAATAGAAGAATTTTCGGCTGCGCCATCAACGCCCGGCCGATGGCCAGCATCTGCTGCTCCCCGCCGCTGAGAAACCCACCGATCCGGTTTTTCAGTCTTTCCAAGGCCGGGAAAACACGCAGCACATACTCCAGGGTCTCGGCCGCCTGGCGCGGCGTCGCGAGATAGCCGCCGATCTTCAAGTTCTCCAGAACGGTGCTTTCTTTGAAAATCCGGCGGCGCTCGGGGCACAGCACGATGCCGGCTCTGGCCCGCCGGCTGGGCTTTTCGTTCATCAGTTCGCGGCCCTTGAAGCGGATGCTGCCGGCCAGGGTGATGCGCTCACCGCCGGACATCTCCTCCTTTTTGCGGATGTCGAGCATGATGCCGGACAGCGCATACATCAGGGTGGACTTGCCGGCGCTGTTGGCCCCGAACACCCCGACGATCTGGCCGGAGCCGCAGCGGATGCTCACATTGTTCAGGGCCAGCATGTTCTCGTAGAACACCATCAGGCCGGAGGCCTCAAGCATGGATCATCACCTCCTCGACC
>CAZEKN010000350.1:0-3010 GCA_964512755.1 uncultured Desulfatibacillum sp.
TTTCAAAATGCAGCTTCCACTGCTTGTAGCGAACGGCTCTGATATTCGATTCGTGGTAGTAAATGAAATTGTCACGGGCGCTTTCATCGGTCTTGCCTGCCCAGTAGTCCAGGTTGTTGACCCCGTCGATGTATTGTTTGCGCTCCACGCGCATCTTCTTAACAACATCAGGCTCACCCGCTGCCGCTGCGAGGGTGGTGAATATGTCCATGTGGCTCTGGATGCCGCTCAGCGTCCGGCCGGCCGGGATGTGTCCTGGCCATCGGACCATCATCGGCACACGCACGCCGCCTTCATAGGTGGTCATCTTTTCACCGCGGAACGGCGTCGTGCCTCCGTGTGTACGCGCGCTGTGTTCGGGTCCGTTATCGGTGGAATAGACGATAATCGTATTGTCCAGCACGCCCATGTTCTTCAGCGTGTCGAGCAATGCTCCAACCTGGCGGTCATGTTCGATCATGCCGCTTCCGTAGATATCATGCTCAGTCGAATAGGGTGCCGCCAGGTAGCGATTCTCAGCCCGCAGACGGGTGAACATGTGCATTCGGCTCGTGTTGAGCCATACAAAGAAAGGCTTGTCTTTAGACTTGGCTCCTTCCATGAATTTGACGGCGGCGGCAATGAACTCGTCATCAACCGTCTCCATACGCTTGCGCGTCAGCGGTCCGGTGTCCTCGATCCTTTGTTTGCCAACCTTGCCAAAGCGGGGATCGACTGTGTTATCGACGGTATTGGTAGCGTACGTATGCAGCACGCCACGCCCTCCGAACTTCTTGAGGAATTCAGGGTCTTTCGGATAGTCGACCTGTTCGGGCTCTTCTTCAGTATTCAGGTGATAGAGGTTGCCGTAGAACTCATCAAAGCCATGCGCGGTCGGAAGATTCTCATTCCGGTCGCCAAGGTGGTTTTTGCCGAACTGGCCGGTCGCGTAGCCAAGCCTGCTGAGTACCTCAGCCAGCGTCGGGGTCGCGGCTTGCAAGCCGGGTTCGCCACCAGGCCGCCCCACCGTTGTCATGCCACTGCGGATCGGATACTGCCCCGTGATCAAGGCTGCCCGGCCGGCCGTGCAGGAAGGTTGCGCGTAATGATCTGTGAACATTACGCCCTCCTGGCCGATGCGGTCGATATTGGGCGTTCGGTATCCCATCTTGCCTTGACCATAAAGGCTGACGTTGTCCCAGCCAACATCATCGGGAAAGATGATGAGGATATTGGGTTTGGCGGTCTGCGCATGTGCGCCACTCGCGCCCAACACTGCCACGGCGATGAGGCCGAGCGTGATGCGCAGAAAGCCTCCTGGACCACTTTTCATTCTGGAATCCTCCCTTCGTGCAGTGCAATTTCGATTTTGACCACCCACCGAGTCCGCTCGGGCAATGTTCGATCCTGGTGTGGAGCGTTCACGGTGTCACGATGTTGAACCAGCCGGGGTAGGTGACCAGCATCCCCATCAGTTCGCCGAACGCGCCCGGCCGTCCTTCGACCTTCACGTCGCCACGAGCGATCGCGTCCTGCATCGTCGTCTGCTTGAGCTGGATCGCGTCGAGCGTCTGCTTGCTGAGCGTCAGCGTCGAATCGGGGTTCGCCAGCGGCTTGCCATGGTTGAGCACGCCGTTCTCGACCTGCAGGCCATACGATTCGCCGAGGTCGGTGAAGTTCATGTTGAGCCCGAGCTTCTTGCCGGCTGCCTTCGGACCGTCGAGGCGCACGGACAGGTAGTCGAACAGCATCGCGGGCGGCATCGCCCGGATAACGTCAGGACTGGCGGTGGAGACCGGCAGGCCCTGCGGCAAACCATTGCGCAACTCCCATGCGCCTTGCAGGTAGATCGAACGCCACGGGCCGGACTCGGCCTGGTAACCCAGCTGCTCGAGCGCGTCCGCCAGCAGCAGCTTCGCCTCGCGGTTGTTCGGGTTCGCGAACACGACCTGTTTTACCGCCTCGGCTACCCAGCGATACTCGCCCTTGCCATAGTCCGCCCGCGCCCGCGTGAGCACAGCCGCCTCGCCGCCCATGTATTCGACGTACTTCTTCGCCGCGGGGACGGGTGGCAGCGCGTGCAGGTTGGCCGGGTTGCCGTCGTACCAGCCCATGTAGCGCTGGTAGATGGCCTTGGTGTTGTGGCTCATCGTGCCGTAGTAGCCGCGCGTCGCCCAGTTGTCCTGCAGCGATGGGGGCAACTCCATCACCTCGGCAAGTTCGATGCCGGTTTCGCCCTCGTTCATCAGCCGCACGGTCTGGTCGTGCATGTACTTGTAGACGTCGCGCTGCTTCGTCAGGTAGTCGACGATGCGGGCGTTGTCCCACACGGGCCAATGGTGGGCCTGGAACTTGACCACTGCCTGCGAGCCGAAAAGGTCGATCGCCTCGTTGATGTAGTGAGCCCAGACCTGCGCGTCTCGAACTTGCGCGCCGCGCAACGTCAGGACGTTGTGCATCGTGTTCGTCGTGTTCTCGGCCATCCACAGCGCCTTGAACTGCGGGAACCAGGTGTTCATCTCCGCGGGCGCCTCGCTGCCGGGCGTCATCTGGAAGACCATCTGCACGCCGTCGATGTCGAGTTCCTGGCCGGTCTTCGTGATGGTGACCGTCGGCGGGATGAGCGTGACCGTGCCCGAAGACGTCGTTTGCCCGAGACCCGCGTTGACGCCGCCCTGCACGCCGCGCGGCAGCAGACCGCCGTACATGTAAACCGCCCGCCGGCTCATGGCGTTGCCGGCGATGACGTTCTCACTGACCGCGTGTTCGAGGAAGCCCGCCGGTGCGATGATCTTCACGTTGCCGGACGCGACGTCGGCCTCGTCCACGACCCCGCGCACGCCGCCGTAGTGGTCGACGTGCGAGTGGCTGTAGATCACCGCCAGGACCGGGCGCCGGCCGAGCTTCTCATTGACGAGGTCCAGGGCCGCTGTCGCGGTCTCTGTCGAGATGAGAGGATCCATCACGATCCAGCCCGTGTCGCCCTGGATGAAGGTGATGTTCGACAGGTCGTAGCCGCGCACCTGGTAGA
>CAZEKN010000351.1:0-3003 GCA_964512755.1 uncultured Desulfatibacillum sp.
GGGCGGTGATCTCGGCGCCCTTGATCGCCACGATGCCGCGGCTGTTGAAGCCGGTGATATGGCCGCCGGCAATACCGGCGTAGACGGCAGAGATTTCGCAGCCGGCCATCATTTCGGCTTCCTCAACCGCCTTTTTGATGGACTCCACGGTGGCCTCGATGTTGACGACCATCCCCTTGCGTAGGCCGACCGACGGATGCGTGCCGATCCCGATGATGTTGACGCCGCCGGTGGAAACCTCCCCCACCACGGCACAGATTTTCGTCGTGCCGATGTCCAGTCCGACGACGATGTCTTCCTTGCGCTGCATCGCGTTAACCTCCTTGCGGGCCTGTTTTTTTCGGGATCTCGGCCCGGATCGGGTTGACAATGACCCGGTTCATATCGGTCAGATCGATCCGCTCGAAATCCGCGACATTCGGCTGGGTGCGGAAAAAGGCCAGCAGATCCCGAAGTAGATGATATTTGGCAGGGTAGTCGTTGTATCCCAGCCGGATGGCGCGGTTCTCCGCATACGCCATCAGCGTCAGGCCCAACTCCCGGTCCACCTGGATCGATCGCAGCTCGCGGGTGGAGAGAATGCTCTCCGGCTCACGGCCCAGGATGAGCACCTGCAGCACCGCATCCATCGCCCGGCTGGGAGGGGGCGGCGCAACCGACCCGCCCGCGTCGAAAAGGGACAGTCCCCCCGCCACGGCCGAACGATCCACCACGCGCAGGTCGGCGATGGCCAGCCCGGCCACCGACGGAAGATCCGCCGGATCCGCCGGTTCCCACTCCTTGAAAAGCTCGCCCTGGGGGCTGAGCAGGAACTTGCGTCCGACATCCACCACGGCCGCTCCGACATGCTCCCGGATGCGGATGCGCAGCGTCGAGGGAATTTCACGCTGGATCTCCGCCTCGGCAATCCAGGGGTGCGCCAGCAGCCGTTTGCGGGCGGCCGCCAGATTGACGCTGAGTACATTGATCCCCGGCCGCACGCCGGCCTGATCGAGGATGCGCTGCGCAGACAGGCGCCGGCCGCCTTCGACGTGAATCTGACGAGCCTGAAAATGCTCGCTCTGGGTGAACACATCGTGCACGAAGATGAAAAAGGCGCTCATGAAAATCACCCCGCCCGCGCCGATGGTCAGCCAGACCACCGCTGCCAGCCGCCGCAGCCAGGAGCGGTGGCGCTGTGCCACGGCCCGCCGGCTGATGTTCTGGCGGGGTGCCCGTCGGTTGCCGGTCCGCGACGGCCGGCGTGCGCTGGGGGTGATCCGTCTCATCCGATCCTCAATCGCCTTCGATTCCGTGGGTGCGCCTTCATGAGAGCCTCCGACCAGCGGGGTTGCCGGCCGCCGTCCCGGGTGTCTTCAACAGCTCGGCGCCGACCTTCCAGACGTCGCCGGCGCCCAGGGTCAGCAGCAGGTCGCCTGGTGTCAGCAGGGATTTCAGTTGTTCCGCCGCATCGGCGATGCCGTCGGCGAAGACCACCTGTTTGTGGCCGTGGGCGGCAATCTGCCGGCCGAGGGCCTGCCCGGTGACCCCGTCCAGCGGTTCTTCGCTCGCGGCGTAGATCGGCAGGATGACCAGCACGTCCGATTGGTAAAACGCCCGCGAGAATTCGTCCATCAGGGCGCGGGTGCGGGTATAACGATGGGGTTGGAACGCCACCACGATGCGGCGCTCAGGCCAACCTTCCCGCACGGCCTGCAGGGTCATCTTGATCTCCGTGGGATGGTGGCCGTAGTCGTCCACGACGGTGATCCCGTTCACCTCGCCCTTGACCTCCAGCCGCCGCTGCACGCCGGACAAACTCTGCAGAGCGCTCTGGATGCGTGCGACCGGAATATCGAGTTCGATCGCGACGGCGATGCTGGCGGTGGCGTTGTAAACGTTGTGCACCCCGGGCAGATTCAGCTTAAAGCGGCCGAGCTTGCGCCGACGGTGAAAGACGCTGAAGCGGGTGCGGCGGCCTTCGACCACGACATGGCGGATCTGAAAATCGGCCTGCGGGTTCATGCCGTAGGTGGCGTAGCGTTTCTTGATCTGGGGGAGCAGGGCCTGGATGGGTTCGTTGTCCAGGCAGAGGACCGCCAGGCCGTAGAACGGGATCCGGTCGATGAACTCCAAAAAGACCCGCTGGATGGCAGCCAGATCTGCGTAAAAATCGAGGTGCTCGCGGTCGATGTTGGTGACGACCGCGATGGCCGGTGAATACCGCAAGAACGAGCCGTCGCTTTCATCCGCCTCGGCCACGATAAAATCTCCGCGGCCCAGCACGGCATTGGTACCGACGCCGATCAGCTTGCCGCCGATCACGACCGTGGGGTCCAGCCCGCCGTTGGCCAGCACGGCCGCGATGATCGATGTCGTGGTGGTCTTGCCGTGGGCCCCGGCCACCGCGACGCTGTATTTCAGACGCATCAGCTCTGCCAGCATCTCCGCCCGCGGGATCACGGGGATCGAGGCCTGATGAGCGGCCTGCACTTCCGGGTTTTCGGGCCGGACGGCCGATGAGGTGACCACCACATCCGCACCATGGATCTGTTCGGCCGCATGCCCCTCGTGAATGACGCCGCCCAGCGACCGCAGGCGCTCGGTGATGTCGGACGCCTTGAGATCCGAGCCGGACACGGTGTAGCCCAGGTTGAGCAGCAGCTCGGCGATGCCGCTCATTCCGATGCCGCCGATCCCCACGAAGTGGATATGGTATTTTTTTCGATACATGCTGTTGTCAGCCTGTTAACCGGTTCGCCCGTTGACCCGGGTTCCGTGCGGCCACCAGCCGGAAGCACTCGTCGACGATTCGACGGGCCGCCTCCGGCTTGCCCAGTCGGGACGCGTGTTGTTCCATCCGGTTGAGAGCTTCCAGATGGGAGGCAAAAAACCGGATGCGTTCGCTTAAACGAGCGCCGCTCAGCTGCCGTTCGTCGATCAGTTCGGCCGCGCCGGCGTCCACCAATCGCCGGGCATTGCGGTGCTGGTGGTCATCGGCCGCGTGGGGGTAGGGGATCAACA
>CAZEKN010000352.1:0-3002 GCA_964512755.1 uncultured Desulfatibacillum sp.
CCCGACCAACATCTGCTTCCGGGGATGACCGCCAATATCCAGATCATCGTCGACGAACGTCAGAACGCCCTCAAGGTCCCCAACGCCGCCCTGCGCTTCAAGCCGAACGGCGAAGAGGCGAAGAACGCCGGCGATCTTCCCGGCGGTTCGGCGTCATCCGGGGACATGCTCCAGCCGGAGGAACGCCTCCAGCAGTTGACGGCCGCGCTTCGTCTGACCGCACCTCAGCAGAACCAGGTGCGCGTCATCCTCACCGAGGCTCGTGAAAAACTCGAAACGCTGCGCCGGCAGGATGCGACCCCCGATGAGATCCGGCGCGAAACCCTGGCCTTGCACGGCCGCACCCGGAAAGACCTGGCCGCCCTGCTCTCCCCCGAGCAGCGGGAGAAGTACGTCCGCCTCGCGGCCCCGCAGGAAGGGATCTCCGCCCACCGGGGAACGGTCTACGTCGCCGGAGAAACAGACCAGCCGCAGGCGGTGGACCTGGTCCTGGGGATCGGCGACGGCACCTTCACCGAAGTGGTCAGCGGCAACATCGGGACCGGCCAGCAAGTGATCATCGGCGTAAACGTGTCCGCTTCCAAGACGCCCGGCCGGGCCGCGAAGCGCTTCGCCTTTTAGCTCGAATGACCGACATCCTGCTTAAAACCGAGGATCTCACCAAAGACTATCGGGTCGGCAGCGAAATGGTGCACGCGCTGCGCGCGGTGTCGGTTGAAATCCGGCGCGGCGATTTTGTCGCGGTGACGGGTCCGTCGGGATCGGGAAAGTCCACGTTCATGAACCTTCTCGGCTGCCTGGACTCGCCCACGGCTGGGCGCTATATCCTGGATGGCAGGGATGTCTCGCACCTGACGGCGGACGAGCTGGCCGAGGTCCGCAATCGGAAGATCGGCTTCGTATTTCAGAGCTTCAACCTTCTCCCGCGCACGCCGGCCATTGAAAATGTCGAGCTTCCGTTGCGCTACAGCGGCATGCCGCGGTCGCAACGCCATGATCGCGCCCGGGAGGCGTTGGCGGCCGTGGGGCTTGAAGACCGCCTGCGGCACCACGCATCGCAGCTTTCCGGGGGACAGCAACAGCGCGTGGCCATCGCCCGCGCGCTGGCCAACCAGCCGGTCCTGGTTCTGGCCGACGAACCCACGGGCGCTCTAGACACCCAGACCAGCGTGGACATCATGAATTTGCTCAAACGGTTGAACCTCAAGGGGATCACCATCGTCCTCGTCACGCACGAGCCGGACATCGCCCGGTTCGCCCGGCGCACCCTGCGGTTCCGTGACGGCCGCATCATCGATTCGGCGGCGGCACGGGGCCCTGCGCCGTCCGGCGCGGCGAATGGTTCGGACGATCGGCCATGATGCTGCTCGAACCGGTCCGCGACGCTCTCCGCGCCCTGCGCGTCAACATCATGCGCAGTGTGTTGACGACGCTCGGGATCATCATCGGAGTGGCGGCGGTCATCGTCATGGTGGCCGTCGGATCCGGCGCCCAGTCCCAGGTGGCCGAGATCATCAACAGCATGGGGGCCGACTTGTTGTACGTCTTCCCCGGCTCCACCACCACCCGGGTCCGTTTGGGTGCGGGATCCCTGCCGACGCTGAGCGAAGATGACGCCGAGGCCATCCGGAAGGAGCTACCGGAGGTCGAAGCCGCAGCACCTTACCTTCGCGGGCGGGGGCAGATCGTCTCCGGCAATCAGAACTGGTCCACCTCGATTTTAGGCGTGACCGCGGAGTACTTCGCCGCGCGCGAATGGGAGCTTGAAAACGAAAGAAGCGTATCCGCCGAAGAGTTTCGCGGCAACTCCAAGGTGGTGCTCGTCGGCAAGACCGTTGCACAGAACCTTTTTCCCGACCAGGAGCCGTTCGGTTCCATCATTCGCATCAATCGCGTCCCGTTTAACGTCGCCGGCGTGCTAAGGGCCAAGGGGTACTCCATGGGGGGATGGGATCAGGACGATCTGGTGCTCATACCGATGGCGCCGGCCCGCAAGAAGGTGCTGGGCGAACGGGCGCTGAGCGGCCGCCTGGTCAACGGGATCGCCGTAAAGGTCAAATCGCCCGAGCTGGTATCGAGCGCCGAAAAAGAAATCCGCGAACTTCTGCGCCAGCGGCACCGCTTGCGCCCCAGCCAGGAGAACGATTTCTGGATCCGCAACCAGGCCGAGGCATTGGAGACACGGGCCGAGTCGTCGCGGACCATGTCCCTCCTGTTGGCGGCGGTCGCGTCGGTGTCGCTGATGGTCGGCGGCATCGGCATCATGAACATCATGATCGTTTCGGTCACCGAGCGCACCCGGGAAATCGGTCTGCGCATGGCCGTCGGCGCCCGCCGCCGCGACATCCTCCTGCAGTTTCTCACGGAAGCGGTGGCGCTGTCCCTGATCGGCGGCCTCATCGGAATTCTGCTCGGGGTCGCGGGGTCGATGGCCTTCACCGCCTTCGGGGATTGGCCGGCCATCATCGCGCCGAGCGCCATCGGGATGGCCTTCACCGTGTCGGCAGCGGTGGGAATTTTCTTCGGATTTTACCCCGCGCGCAAGGCCTCGCGGATGGATCCGATCGAAGCCTTGAGAAGAGAGTAGTGACGCCACGCCCCAAACCAGGGGTCGAACGCTGAACGCCCGGACGGTCCGTCTATGAACATCGTCTTCCTGTCCATGGTCTTCATCGCTTTTATCGTTGCCGGCTGGCGCGAGCTGGCGGGGCTGCCCGCGCCGGGGCAGCTGCCGCCCATGGAGGCGCTGTCCAAGGCCATCATCGACTCGGCGGCCGGAGCCGTGGACCTGGCCCTGGGGTTGGTCGGGGTCATGACCCTGTTTCTGGGCCTCATGAAGGTGGCCGAGGCCGGCGGCCTGCTGAAGATCATCGCCCGCCTGATCCGCCCGCTCATGCTGCGGCTGTTCCCGGACGTGCCGGCCGGACACCCGGCCATGGGCGCTATGATCCTGAACCTTTCGGCCAACGTCATGGGGCTGGGCAATGCCGCCACCCCGTTTG
>CAZEKN010000353.1:0-2979 GCA_964512755.1 uncultured Desulfatibacillum sp.
TGGCTTTTTTGAAAGGGCTTGGCCAACTCATCGATGAGGCCGAGCTCAAAGGGTCTCCCCGTCGCAATCACGATCTGTTTGTAGTCTTGGGCGTACCCCGGCGTGAGCAGACCGCACGCAATTACAAACGCCGTGGTTAGAATGATGCTCAGGCGCACACCTCGCTTCCCCTGGTTGATCCTCAGCGACCCCATTTTGACCTCCTTGCTGTTTTCATAGGTTCAATGCAAAGTGCTCTCTTTGGTACCGGATGGGATGCCGAGTCAACGTTATAGATGGTGACGCTAAATGCAAACAAGAACGAACCGTTTTTGACCGATCAAACCGTTTGACATGCCGCGCGCACCTTCGCTACCTTTCCCAACGGTTTGATGAGGAAATCGATTTCAAAACCCTCCTGGCCCCCTTTGCCAAAGGGGGAAACGGAAGGTAGGAATCATCCTGGCCTCGCTAAGCCTGGGATATTGGTGGGGCGGCCGCCCCGAGGCACGCCTGCTCGGACGGATCTATGGCTTGCGTCGGTTTCGGAGCCGGGCGCCGATGACCAGCCCGATGATGATCGAGCCGAATACAAGGACAATGATCGTCAGGTATTCCATCAATATTTCCTAACGGGATCCCGGAAGCACGACCACCGCACCGTGCGGCAAACGCTCGGCCGGCTGGCCGGCAAGCGCCATGGCGTTGTCCGCATCCACGCGCTGGACCACGGCGCTGCAGATCGACTGGCCATTTTCCGAGTGGATGCTTACGCTCATCCCGTGTTCGACCCCGTGGCGTCTGCCCAGCCCGAAATAAACCTCGACCCCGCCGGCAGCCTTTTTCGTCAGAAAAACCTCGGCCCGTCCCTGGCGGGCCAGCAAGTGATCCACCTGCCGGCCCAGCAGGTAAGCCAGCCCCATGACCAACCCCAGCACCGGGATGCACGCCAGCGCCGCCGTCCCCGGGGAGACGTCGAAGGTGCGACGGATGACGGAGAACGAGCTTCGCCTCAGCGCCGCGTATTCCGGATACACGACCGCTTGAAATGCAGCCACCGGTTTCTCGGGAGGTTGATTGATGGCAAACACCCGCAGATCGTAAGTGCCGGGGGCGGCATCGGCCGCAACGGAGATCGTGCCGATCCACATGTTTCCGCCGAGCCACAATCCGGACTGAAACCGGTCGATCGTCAGTTGAACGCTTTCATTCGAGGTCTCGACGCGCAGGAGCGACAGGTCTTTCAGCGCATGGTCCACCTGCCCCTCGACCAGATCGCTTCCGCCCGGCAGCAGATGCACGGTAAAGAGCGGCTCCCGAAACCGGGCGACACAGCTGTCCAGCACCGAACCGAAGAAAACCACGAAGATAAAAGCGCCGATCAGGCCAAGCAGTTTTCGAGCGCGGACGGACGGATGCAGCGTCACCAGAGAACCTCCACCAATCGGGTTGAGCGAGGCGCTTTCAGGATTTGAAGAGTTCGGTTGAAATATAGCGCTCGCCCGTGCTGGCGAGGATGACCACGATGGTCTTGCCGGCGGATTCGGGCCGTTTGGCGACCTGCAGGGCCGCCCACGCGGCGGCTCCGGAGGAAATGCCGCAGAGAATGCCTTCCTGACGGGCCAGGTCGCGCGCCGTTTCGAAGGCGGCTTCATTGCTCACGGTGAGAATCTCGTCGATGATCGATCGGTCCAGCACGTCAGGGATGAAGCCCGCCCCGATGCCCTGAATCTTGTGCGGCCCCTTCTTGCCGCCGGAGAGCACGGGCGAGTCGGCCGGCTCGACGGCCACGCTGCGGAACGACGGTTTGCGCGTTTTGATCAGCTGCGAGACGCCGGTGATGGTGCCGCCGGTGCCCACCCCGGCGACGAGGATGTCCGCCCGGCCCTCCGTATCCTGCCAGATCTCTTCGGCCGTGGTCTCGCGGTGCACGCGCGGGTTGGCCGGGTTGGCGAACTGGTCCGGCATGTAGGCGTTTTTTTCGGAGGCCAGAATCTCGCGCGCCTTGTCGATGGCGCCCGGCATGCCCTGCGGCCCGGGAGTCAGAACGAGCTGCGCACCCAAATGGGCTAAAAGCTTGCGGCGCTCGACGCTCATGGTCTCGGGCATGGTCAGACACAGGCGGTAGCCCTTCGCCGCGCAGATGAATGCGAGCGCGATGCCGGTGTTGCCGCTCGTCGGTTCGACGATCAGCGTTTCGGGCGTAATCCGGCCCTCGAGCTCCGCCGCCGCAATCATGGAGGCGGCGATGCGGTCCTTGACGCTGCCCAACGGATTGAAAAACTCCAGCTTGGCGAATATCTGAACGGGCAGGCCGGCGGCCATGCGGTTCAATTGAACCATGGGGGTCGACCCGGTGGTGCTGCCGATGGATGCGTAGTATTTCATGATTTGAGCTCTCCTTTGCCCGGCGTTTCTCCGTTGCGGGTCTTGTAGATCAGGCGGGGGGCTTCCATGACGACCCGGGTGTCCGGCGGGACGGATTCGGTGATCCAGACGTTGCCGCCGATTACCGAGCGCGTGCCGATGACGGTGTCTCCGCCCAGGATGGTGGCGCCGGAGTAAATAATGACATCGTCCTCGATGGTGGGATGTCGTTTCTTGCCGCGGTACTGGTTTCCGGCATCCTTGGGAAGCGAGAGCGCCCCCAGGGTCACTCCCTGGTAGATCCGCACGTTTCGGCCGATCCGGGTGGTTTCGCCGATAACGACGCCGGTTCCGTGGTCGATGACGAAACTCTCAGCGATCTGCGCGCCGGGATGGATGTCGATGCCGGTAACGCTGTGGGCATGCTCGGTCATGATCCGCGGCAGGAGGGGGACGTCCAGCTCGAATAGGCGATGCGCCACGCGGTAGACCGCCATCGCGTAGACACCGGGGTAGCTGAAAATGATCTCGTCGTGGCTGCGGGCGGCGGGGTCCCCATCAAAGGTGGCGCGAACGTCGGTTGCCAGGATCCTGCGGATGGCAGGGATGTCCTCCAACAGCTTCAACGCCAGG
>CAZEKN010000354.1:0-2976 GCA_964512755.1 uncultured Desulfatibacillum sp.
ACGCGGATTTGGCGGGGGCCGTTTTCGCGGATTTGGACGGGCCTGGGTTGCGGCGGGGGTGGTTCAGGAAGGGCGGTTTGGCGGGTTGCGGATTGGGGAGAGCAGGGGCGGGTCGAGGTGCAGGCGGTGGCAGAGATGGAGACTAGCTGGTTTGAGAGGCAGCTGAACGGCCTCGGCCCAGAGATCCAATTGGTTGCCTCCGCGATGGCAGCGTTGGCAGTAGAAGACGTGCTTGCGGACGTTGATACAGAAGCAGGGATCGGAAGGGTCCTGGGGGGTGTGGAACGGGCAGGGACCACGCCATTGGTCACCACGAATCCGGAGCGGGACATAGTGCAGCTGTTCGAGCACCGCACGGATGGGGATCAGAGCGCGCAGAGCACGGTAGTCGAGAAGCGGCATGTTGCGGACCTGTCAAGGACCTGGAAGAGGTCAGTTACGCGTCGCCTGGGGCGGCAGCTGCCGCGAGCCGGTCGCGTTTGGCACGATGAGCCCGATAGGACTTGCCTTTGAATTTATAAGGCAGCGCCCCGTCGACGATGCGATCCAGCAGGGCCATGGCCAAGGGAGGATCGCCGAGATAGTCCGTCCAGTCCTCGAACTCGATGTTGGTCACCAGGGCCGTCGAAGCGCGGCCGTTGCGGCGATCAATGATTTTGAAGAGCAAGCTGGAGGCTTCCGGGTACTCGCGGCGTTCGAGTTTGTCGAAGCCGAATTCATCGATGATGAGCCACTCAAAGCGGCTGTAATAACGCACGCGGGCCGGCAGGGTTTTGTCGCCGGCCGCGGCCGTCAGGTCTTCCAGCAGTTCGGCGCTGGTGACGTAGCGGACGCGATACCCCAGGGCGCAGCAGCGGCGGCCGATGGCTTGAATCAGGAAGCTCTTGCCCATCCCGCTTTGGCCGACGAAGGCCACATTCTCGCGGCGGCGGATGAACTCGCCCGTGGCCAGGTCTTCGAAGGGCTGGCGGGGCAGGGTCTTGGCGTTGAACTCCCAGTCGAAGGTTTCCAGGGTGCCCGGGTCGCGGAAGTGGGCCTCGCGCAGGCGGCGTTGGACACTCCGCTCCCGGCGGCGGTTGGCTGGGACCCGGAGCAGGCGGTGGAGGAACTCCAGGTGGGACAGCCGCTCTTTCTCGGCCGCGGCGAGCAGTTGGTCGAATTCGTCTTCGGGCAAGGGGATCCGCAGGAGCTCCAGGTCCTGAAAGATCTGCTCACGGATCGAGGCCGGCTGGGGGCGGCGGCTCATCGGGGCTCTCCTGGGGCAAGGGTGACTCCGCGGACGGCGCGTCGGGCGTCGGTTCTGGCTCCGCGGCGGGCTCGTCAAACAACAGGCGTTGATACTCCCGGCTGTCCCGGGGCGGGATCGTTTCGCTGGGCGGCAGGTCGGGCAGCTGCGGCGGGGCGTGCGGGTCCCACGCCTGCCAGGGTCTCTTGGGAGTGGCTTGGACGGCCAGGATGCGCTCCAAGGAACTCAGCGCATAGGCGTGGTAGCGGACGGCACGTTCCATCGCCGCCAGCAGATCTTCCCGCCGCCAAGTGCGCAGTAAGGCCAGCACCTGCACGGCCTGATGCTTGCCGTAGCGTTGCCGCCGCAGGAGTCCTTCCAGGAAGCGAAGCGCCACGTCGCCCAGTTCGCCGAAGCGTTGCCGGAGGTGTTCCACTTGGACCTGCTGGCTGCGCGGGGCCTGATGGGCGGGGTCGAGTTGTTTCTGGCCGCTGACCTGCCGGGGCAGCAGCCGATGCCGGGCGATCGTCTCCAGCTGGTTGTTATAGACCAGCAGTTCGACCTCGGTCACCCGCACCGGCAGCAGTTCGCCGATATACTGCCAGGGCACTGAATAGTGGTTTTGCCGATAGTCGATCCAGCCCTCCGGGTTGGCCATCCGATACACGACCAGGGCCGTATCGTAGGCGTGGGCCGGCAAGGACAGCAGATGCGGCCGTTCTTCGGCGTAGGCGTCGATCGGCCGTTTCTTCGTCTCCCGATGCACACGCACGTCGGCGACGTTCGCCAACCACCAGCGGGTGACTTCATTCAGATGTTCCAGGGAGCGAAACGTGCGACCGTTGAGCAAGTTCTTTTCGGCATACCAAAACGCCCGCTCCACTTTGCCCTTCGTTTCCGGCCGCCGCGGCCGACAGGCCACCGGCCGGAAGCCATAGTGAGTCGCGAACGCCAGGAAGCGCGTGTTGTAGACCGGATGGTCGTCCTCCCAACGCTGGACGACGACTTTGAAACAGTCGTACAGACAGCTCGCCGCCAGGCCGTCCAGGTACTCGAAGGCCCGCACGTGTTGACTCATGGTCGTTTCCATGTCCTGCTGTTCCGCGAAGTTCAGATACTGCCGCCGGGAATAGCTCAGCAGGTAGCTGAACAGCTGGACCCGCCGCCGGCCTTCGAGCGTGAAGTCGATGTCATAGGTCCCCCAGTCCATTTGCCCCTGAGCGCCCGGCGGCGTCTCGAAACGAATCACCGGCGGCCGCCGCGGCCGACTCCGCCACTGGCGGACCTGCTCCCGCAGCACCGTGTAGCTCCCCCGGTAACCCTTCTCCCGGAGTTCCTCCAGCAGACGGACCACCGTGATCTGGGGATAACGCTCCAACAGCTCGCGTAAGAGCGGCTCGAAGCCCTCCAGCCGCCGCCCGCGGCGGGACTTCCGGGGCCTCGGAAGGTCGGGATGGACGCCCCCGCTTTCCCGCCCCTGCTGGTGCGCACGCACCACCCGCGCCACACGCTTGCGATTGATCCCCAACTCCCGCGCGATGCGGCGTTGGGCTTGGCCCGCTCGCCAACGACTGATGATCTCGTTCTCTTGTGAGGCATCCTTCATGCTTGTTTCAACTCCGCTAAAAAGTCTCCCGTCGCTTCCCGCACCGCTGCCGTTTCCGCCAGCAGGCGTTCGAAGCCCGGCTGCAACGGCTCCCGGTCGCAAGCCCTCAGCACTCCCCGCCCGCTGTAACGCAACCAGGAATGCA
>CAZEKN010000355.1:0-2968 GCA_964512755.1 uncultured Desulfatibacillum sp.
CCATGTAGGCCAGGATGGCCAGCGCGAAGACCGCCGGGAAGCCGACGACGAACTGGCCGAACGGGACGCCCATGATGGCCTTGCCGATGCCGAAGAAGACCGCCAGGATGATGCACAAGCCGATCAGGTAGGGTACTCGGTTATAGGGTTTGACTTTGAATTTGGCGTCGGCCTTGGAGGCGGCGTCCTTGGCCTTCTGCCAGGCATTGATCTCTTTTTCGGCCGCCGCGTTGAGAGTGGTGTCCTTGAAGCCGGCGGCCGCGGCCGCGGCCTGGGCGGTCTTGGCGCTCGCCAGGGCTGCGTCAGCCGCGGCTTTGGCCTTGTCCGCCGCCTCCTTGAACGGAGCGCCCATGGCCTTGGCGGTTTCCTCGCTGCGGTAGAGTGCGTCGATCGGGTTGGTGTTCCAGTCGCTGGGCGCTGACAGGAAGTTCTGGATGGTCTTGGCGAAATCCTGGTTGGTCGCCCGAACTCCGCGCTTGGCGGATGAGGCGTTATGCCACTCGATGGTCTTGAAAGGCGCCTTGGCGGCCTCTTCCTTCATGGTGGCATTGTATTTGGGGATTTCCGCTGCTTTTTCGGGCGGCCGGGGCAGATAGATGAGCAGCCCGACGATGAGAAGGAAGAAGCCCATCCAGACGGCCATCCAGTCTTCTTTCTTGTAGAGATCGCGAAGCGTGGTCTTGCCGCTTTCGATGACCACGTAATCCGGCTCCGCATGCGGCTGTGCCTTGGTTTCACCCATGAGAATCCTCCTTTGTTCTATTTGAGCGTTCTTAGTTTGTCACTATAACGTTGTGCATTGCAATCAAAGGATGACCCATCAATTTCGCCCCACGGAAATCGCAAATATTCAATGGCATGTCAAGCTTTTAAGAGCCGGATACGGGAAGCACCACCCGAAAAAGCGCGCCGGATGAAGGGCCGTCTTCGGCCGTGATATCGCCCCCGTGGGCCCGGGCCACGGCGCGGGCAAAGCTCAGGCCCAAGCCGGCTCCAGCCCGGGAGCGGCTGGGGTCGCCGCGGTAGAAGCGCTCGAAGATGCGGGGCCGGTCCTTGTCGGAAATGCCCACCCCGGAGTCCCGGACAGCAATGCAAACGGAGCGGTCCGGATTCGGCTGAAGCGCCACGCTGACCGCGCCGCCGGCAGGGGTGTACTTGATGGCGTTGTCCAGGAGATTTCCCAGCATGCGCTGGATAAGGCGGATATCCCCGGAGATTTCAAACTGTGCCGGGGCTTCCCAGGTCAAGGCGATCTGCTTGTCTTCCGCCAGCGATTGGAAAAGCCCGCAGGCGTCCCGCACCACGGCGGCCAGGTCCAACCGCCTGAACTCCGGCCGGGTCACTCCGGCCTCGCTGCGCGAGATGAACAGCATGGCGTTGATCATTTCAAGCAGGCGGTCGCACTCCTCGATGGCGCTGGCCGCCATGGACTCGTATTCGTCGGTTGCCCCGCGGGAGGTAAGCGCGACCTCGGCCTGGCCGCGGATGCGCGTGATGGGGCTTTTCAGGTCATGAGCGATGTTGTCGGTCATCTCCTTGATGCCGTTGACCAGAACCTGGATGCGGTCCAGCATGCGGTTGAAGGTCGCGGCCAACCGGTCGATTTCATCCCCGCCCCTGCCGGCCGGCACGCGTTCGGCCAGGCGGCCGTCGGCGGCGATCCGCCGGGCGGCCCGCGTGACGGTTTCGACTCCGGCCAGCGCCCGACGCGCCATGAACCATCCGACGGCCACCGCCACGGCGAACAGGCCGGTCATGGTCAGGACGAAGATCCGTTGAAAGGCCTCGACGAAGCGGGTCAAGTCGTCCATGGACTGCCCGAGATGGATGATCAGGCCCGGCCCGAGCAGCGCATAGACCACGCGGATCTCGTGGCGGTGGTCGGGGGAGCTGACCGTGGCGAAGAAAGGCTCTTTCTGTTCGAGCATTCGGCCGATGGCTTCGATCGAAACCGGGATGTTGTGGAAATAGGACATGTTGGAGGATGAAAACAGGCGGCCGTCGGGGTAAAGCAGCTGCACGAATATCTTCTTTTCGCCCGCGGCGCGGGATTCGAGCAAGGCCTGCCGTTTGACCGCTTCGACTCCCTGCAGGGCCATCACCGAGGAAAAGGTGCGCACTTCAGCCAGGAGGTCCTGATCGGCGCGGCCGCGGATGGTTTCCGTGATGAGATAATAGAAAAAGGCGAAGGCAACCGCTGCGGAAAAGAGAAAAATGCCCGCGTACCAGAGCGTCAAGCGGAAAGCCAGCGTGCGGCGGATTTCAATCAGACGCTTTAAGAACATATCCCACTCCGCGCACGGTGTGGATCAGCTTGACCGGGGCGTCCTTGTCGATTTTCTCGCGAAGCTTGTAGATCCGTGACTCCACCACGTTGGTCTGAGGGTCGAAGTTGTAGTCCCAGACATTCTCCATGATCATGGTCTTGGAGACCACGCGGCCGGCGTTGCGCAGCAGGTACTCCAGCAGCGAGAACTCCAGCGGCTGGAGTTCGATCTTCGTTTCTGCGCGGACCACTTCGCGCGTGATCAGGTTCATGGAGAGATCGGCAAACGACAGCCGGGTCGGTTCGGCGGCGTGGGTGCTGCGCCGGACCAACGCCTGCACGCGCGCCAGCAGCTCGGAGAATGCGAACGGCTTGGCCAGGTAGTCGTCGGCTCCGGTCTGAAGCCCCTTCACCCGGTCCTCCACCGTCCCTTTGGCACTCAGAACAATCACCGGCGTATTCACCTTCTCCCGGCGCAGGGTCCGGATCAGATCGAGTCCGTTCAGCTTGGGCAGCATGACGTCGACGACGGCGGCCGCGTAGGGTTCGGTCAGGGCGAGGTCCAGTCCCTGTTCGCCGTCGGCGGCATGGTCGACGGCGAAACCCTCGGCCTTCAAGCCCTTGAGGATAAACGAGGCGATCTTAGAGTCGTCTTCGACGAGAAGGATGCGCATGGTTTTTTCAGTGTTTGGCCTGTCGGCC
>CAZEKN010000356.1:0-2954 GCA_964512755.1 uncultured Desulfatibacillum sp.
TAAAGATGCGGTTCAAATTGTATTGGCCCATCGTTTTCCTCCAGTACCTTTTGAAAGCTTACGGAGTAGAATTTTTTTAATACTCTTATCCATTCGTGTCACCTTGTTTCTACCGCATGCCTCTCCACTGTTCCACGAGTTCCTTCTGCCTATCAGTGAGGTGCTGCGGCAGAACGGCTTCTGCGGTTACATACAAATCGCCGCGTTGATCCGGTTGTTTCATCTTTGGCATCCCCAGCCCTCTCAGCCGGAAAACCCTATTGTTCCGGGTCTCCGGAGGAATATCCAGCATCACCGAGCGGTCGAAACCGGCCACCGACAGCTTTCCGCCCAGCAGCATGGTAAACAAGTCGACAGGCACTGAAGTCCGCAGGTCGTTGCCCTCACGCTGAAACCGCTTGTCGGGCAATACCTCGATGGTTAGATAAAGGTCTCCCGCTTCGCCCCCGCCGCCCCCCGGGCCGCCTTGCCCCTTGAGCCGCACCCGGGACCCGGTTTTGACCCCGCGCGGGATTTTGGCGTCGATTATACGGCCATCTTCCCATTCCAACATCCGACGGGTTCCATGAAACGCTTCAGCGAGCGTCACTTGGAGCCCATGTTCGATGTCCCTCCCCCCTCGCGGTTGCGATTCATAATGGGATTGCCGGTCCCTCGGAACGTCCCCGGTCCGCTGCCGGCTCGCTCTGCCGAACAGGTTCTGGAAGAAGTCCGAATAGCCGCCTTCCTTACCAAACAGCTCTTCAAATTCCTCGGGGCTGACCGTTCGATAATTGTATTCATGATCGGGTCGGGACTGCCATTCACCCCAGTTAAAGCCTTCGGGTTTGCCGCCTTCTCGCTGGTAATGCTGCCACTGCGCGCCGAGCTCGTCGTATTTCTGTCTTTTTTCAGCATCGGATAGAACTTCGTGCGCCTCATTAATTTCCTTGAACTTCTCTACGGACGCCTTGTCACCCTGGTTAACGTCAGGATGATACTTTCGAGCCAGCTTGCGAAAAGCCTTCTTGATTTCGCCCTGGCCGGCTTTGCGGTCCACACCCAGTATTCTGTAATAGTCCTTGTATTCCATTTCGGGTCGTCAGATCTTTTTATGTTGTGTGCGTGGGCGGTTGTCAGCGAAGAGGCGTTTCAGGGCGAGGCCAGGGCCAAGGATTGCAAAATCCTGCGGCTGCGGAGCAATTCTATCCCGGTGTCACCACGACCTGCGCCGGACGCAGCAGCTTGTCACCGTACAAATACCCCTTGCGTTCCACCCTCGCCACGGTATGGGGGGGGACTTTGGGGTGGCGCTCCACACCCAAGGCTTCGTGCAGCCGGGGGTCGAACGGTTGACCCCATGCATCGATTGCTCTCACATCGTATTTGGAAAAAAACGTATTCAGCATGTTGCGGATCAGCTCGATTCCCTGCAGGATGCTGCGGTTATCCTCTTCGCGCGATGCATGCATGAAGGCCAGATCCAGAGCATCGGCCACCGGCAGCACATCCCGCAGGAGTGCTTCCTTTTCCGCCGCCACCTCCTGGGCGGCACTGCGGGCCAGACGCTTTTTTGTGTTCTCCAGATCAGCAATCAGTCGAAGATACTTCTCCCTCCATACCATCGCAACATCCAGCGGCCTTTCGTTGACTGGCGATATCCGTGGATCGTAGTCCGCTGTGTCGCCGGCCGGTTGCGTACCCATGTTTCCCTTTGCATCCCCAGTATTATTTTGCATCTCATCCGCCATCATCGAGGTGTCGCCGCAGACGGCTGGCGATCCCTTAAACTGGATAATCTTCCGCTCTCATCAAATCGACTTCTCCCACACCTTTCTCTCCATTGGCCACGATTCTTTACCGTAAAGTCCTGTATAAGAAAGCCGGGTCCGAAGCACATATTTGCCGTGCATATCGACGAGGCCATTGTCGATATTTTTCCTCTGTGGAGTCAGCTCGTTGGGACGATCGTTTTTCAGCTGTTCGATACGAGATGACATTTCTGTGATGGGCATGCTCAGGTCTTGGAAGTTGTGCAAGACTTTTTCTCTTTTTTTAGACCCCCGGTTTGCGACCTTTCGTGTAAGGTCTTGCATTTTAGCTTTCCATGCGATCAATTTCATCTCCATATCTAAATCCTCCTACTGGTCACTGAACTTCTGGCTGGGATCGCATATTCAACGGTACACCAACACCGGAATCTTGGAATGCGTCAGCACTTTTTGAGTCTCGCTGCCGATCAACAGCGCTTTGAAACCGCTTCGTCCATGGGAAGCCATCATGATGAGATCGCAGCCCGTTTTCTCTGCAACGCTAATGATCGTTTCATAGGGATGATCGTTTATCCCACAAAGCGTTTCACAGGGAACCCCAGCGTCTTTGGCCGCCTTTTCGATAACGGCAATATTCCGATCGGCCTGCATTCGATGTTGCTTGGTTATCTCCTCTTTTTCCTGCGCATTGATTTCGGTCTCATACATGTAAAATTTATTCTCCGGCATCACGCTAATCCCGGTTATTTTCGCCTTCATACTCTTGGCCAGATGAACCCCTTTGTGAATTGCAGCCTGCGATAGGATAGAACCGTCTGTTGGCAACAGGATGTGCTTGAACATGATGCCCTCCTTTTCCGTTTAGTCTGTTGAAAGGAGTCGACCAGCGATACGATCTGGGACAGCTCCTTGCGCTTCTCAGCAAAGACCTTCATGCGTATGATGACCAGGATCACACAAATGGTATTTGCATATGGCCTGCCAACAACCGGACAAAATCGAGGGTTGGGGATCTTGCTTTAATAACAGGGGATTAGATGAAAGGGAAAGAGGCGTGGAGAAGGGTGAAACGATCTGTTAGACCTCAATATCTGGTGGAACCTCAATAGACTGAGGGATTTTTTGAGAAAAGCCGTGCCGCTTAATCAGGCTCCTTGACCTCCGGCCGGAGTATCCCGAGCTTATGCATCCGCGCTCTCAAGG